>CALARM010000305.1 GCA_937888925.1 uncultured Synergistia bacterium
ACGGAGGCAAACCTTATGACAGAAATTATTATTCTGTAATAAAAATAATAACTTCTCTTTTCAGGAAGAAATTTACTGTACAGATTAATGAATTGCTTCATACTATAAAGTATTATGTAGAGCCTGAATATAATATGTTAATAGAAAGAATAGAAAAGAATCTTACCGATAGATTCTGGCAGAAGAATCTTAAAATGTTGATAGAAGATTCTACAGGTCCTGTTCTTCAATACGGAGCAATTCAGATATTATCGGGAGATAATAATTTTGCTCTTCTTAAACCTGCTTTTAAATCCGGTAATCCTGTAATAATAAATAGCCTGAGTGAAGGCCTTTATAATATATTTGTTTCTCTTATCAATAACGGCAATGCTGTTAAAATTATAGAATATCTGCGAGTAATGTCCTATGAAGGTTCTCCCTGGAAATTATACAGTGAGATTATTTCCAGGAAATTTCCCTGGCCTTTATGGTTTCTTAATCTCGTAAAAAGTTTTTCCGAATTCTCAAGGGATATGGAAGATTTAAAAAAGTCAGACAGTAAAATTTTCCAGATTCTTAAAACTATTACTTCTGTAAAAGAAGAAAAAGTGAAGAAAAATATTTTCTATCGTACCTGTCATGAGCTGCTCTCCCTGTCCGGGAGCCTTTCTATAAGTACATTACATACGGAAATGGAACGAATAAATTTCAAATTTGATGAAGTAGCAGCAGCTGTGTCTTCTGAACATAAAAAAGAGTTTTTACATGATCTGTCCGCTCATATGGATAGCATGAAAAAGAAACTGAAACACTGTCTTTTACCAAACCAGAATTTTTCCCTTACCATGCAGGAAGAAAATCTGATGAATTTTATGGGAGAAGTTGAGTATCTGGCAAATCTGTTTCAGAAAAAAGGTTTTTATTTTTTTGATCCTCTTATAGCTCTTGCTTTTGAGAAAATTTTTTATAATTTGCTTCATATGATTGAAAAAACCGTTAAATTATTTCAGGATTTAAGAAAAGAAATTGAAAGACGGGATTTGCTCTTTATATATAATCAATATCTGAGGCTTAAAGAAAGTAAACTTCTGGACAATAATATATGGAAGAATATAAAGTCAGTACTTCAAAAAGAAGTTGCAGAAATTATCTTTACCTTGGCAAAAGTGCCGGAAAAATATGAGATAGTTCATTTTTTAAAGGATTTATATGAAGATTCATCTGAAGAAAGTGCATTTATAAACCTCTTCTGCAGAATATTATTCCTCCAGGATATAAAATCTCTCAAGGTTTTAGCCTCTGTTTTTTCAGAATATTTTATAAAACTCCATAAAAAGGATGATTTTCAGGCGATACTGGATCTTGTCATAAAAATGATCGAACATGGCGGAAGAAGTGAGATCTTTTCTTTTATAAAAGAGGAGTTTATCAAAAAGAAAGCTCCCGATATGCTTATTTCTCTTTTAGATTCCTATATTTATGTACTTAAAAAATTACCGGCTCCGGAACAGATATATACCTTTACTCAAAAATTGAAGGATTGGAAAAATAAATATTCTGTAAATTTTGCCCGTCTTGAAGCCTATATGGTTCTTTTAGAACTGGCACGAAGTACAGACAATTTAAACAGGCTATCGGAAAAACTTCATGAGTTACAGGAAAGAGGTAAACTCTTCCATGCCCTGTACAGTGCTTTTGAGACGAACGGTTTTTCCCTTGTTGAAAGTAAATATGCATCCAGATCTTTTCATTATAATATAGAACTGGATAAAGAGAGAATGAAAAATGAGCACAGGTGTTTAAAAATAATCTCTTATATAGATGAATTAAGAAATGAAGTAGATTATTTTCTTGGCTGTACCTTCGCACAGGTAGAGGATAGAATAATTCATCTTAAAAACTCCATTACTTCCGTTGAGAATATAAGACTATTAACAGAGGATTTCATATTAGATCCTTTATTAAAACATATACTTGTCGATCTTTTTGCAGGAAAGTTATGCAGTGGAAAAGAAGAAGAAATAGAACCTGACGATACATTCAGTCTTGTTAAGCTTCTGGACAGATGGCACGAAGTTCTCAATCTCATAAAGGCAGATAACATAGAAGAATTAACAGAAAAGATTTATTACAGAAAGGATCTCTGTAATTATTTACAACTTCTTTCCGGAAAAGAAAAAAATATTTTTCACTTTAAAGAAGTAAGGGATTTTATAGCAGGCCGTTATTGTTCCAGATATGATTTTGACAGAGCCTTTTATATGAGATATATAGATAAGACTCATAAAGACAGCCGGGGATTATCCTGTAACCTTCCTTCACCTTTCAGCGAAAAGAAGGTTACAGGAACTAAATTCGGTTCCACAGTGTTTACTTCAGTAGTTATTGCAATATTCTTTATCTGTTTTTTATTGCCACCCTTAACAGGTCTTTATGATCAGTCTCTGGGAAATTTATTACTAAAATATTTATTTTCATTTTCCCTGTACGGTTCCCTGGCTTTTATGATTTTATATTATATATTATATCTGTTCAGAAAGATTAATTTTTCAGATATAGATTTTTTACTTCCCTCTATGGCAGGTAAAGTGGCAGGTTGTGCTATATTGCTTGTAATAACCGGAGGAGGTTTCAGTTTCATGATTAAAATTCAGGATAGTTTATACCTGCTGATGTTTATTTTTTCTCTTGGTATGTCCCTGTTTTATTTAACAATTGACGTATCAAGCAGAAGGAACATAGCCCATGTGGAAAAGTTACATCCTCTTTTTATAATATCAGGTGCTCTTCCCGTATTATTGCTTACTCTTACTTATTCTTTTATCATATCTATTATTTTTTCTACTTTTTTCCCTCACCCTGTAAATACGGAAGAATTCGGAAATATTCCATTTTTATTAGGTACAGTTTCGAGAGAAATTATGCTGCCAGACTGGTTAACTGATTTAAATCTTGTTATATATCCTTCTCTCGTTTATACATGGAGTTCCATCATCCTCTTTTTCAGCATATTTCTTCATGTATTCCCTCTGAAGAGATTTTCCGGCGGAATATTCAGAGAATGGAGGAACTTATGATAGATGGTTTCCTGGATTCAGATGTTATTTTAAAAGACAGGTATGCCGTTATAGAACCTATTAAAGCATGTGCTACAGGCGGGATTTATCTGGCAAGAGATATATTCCTGGATAATATGGTAGCTGTTAAAGAGCTTTATTTCCATTCATCTTCAGATAACCGTGACTCTATGATTGATGCTTTTAAGAAGGAATTTGATATACTTTCGATTCTGGATCATCCAAATTTACCGAGAGGAATAGATTATTTTCAGCATGGTGAAGGTTTTTATATGGTCATGGATTATATAGAAGGCAATGACCTGGAAACCATTATAGAAGAAACCTTCGGCCAGGGTATACCGGAACAGAAGGTTCTTGACTGGGCTCTGTCAATCTGTTCAATACTTGAGTATCTTCATAGCCTTTCTCCTCCGGTTATTTATGGTGATTTAAAACCGGCCAATATTGTCCTCCGTGATTCAGACGGAAAAATTTTTCTTGTAGATTTCGGACTTGCCCATGTTTTATATGAAAAAGATAAATCTGC
>CALARM010000306.1 GCA_937888925.1 uncultured Synergistia bacterium
TAAAAAAAGAAAGAGGAGAACATGAAGGTTTAATCAATCTCACAGGCATTAACTCTCCGGGTCTGACAGCATCTATGGCGATTGCAAAACATGTAAAGACTCTCATAGAATAAAAACAGCCTGTTTTACAGGCTATTTCTAACAAATTCAGTCTATTAAAACCGCATTACCCGTTACCCATTACGATTTTTATTAACTGCATATATTATTTTCTCTGAACATATCTCCTAACATCCTGGAACTCACTACAGTCACATAAAGCAATGCCGGGAAAACCAGCAGTGAACCTACTACAGTTACGCCAAGTACAATATTAATTACCAGTCCAAGAACAGCAGGTATTAACAAAACCATTATATAAGAACCAATGTTTCCAAGAACCTTTCCCAAAACTCCGAAAGGATTAATGGCTGAGAAAAAGCTGCCGGAAACAGCATAAATTCCGAGAGCCATAGGCAGCATTATTGCTGCGATAAACATTATAACCGAAGTAATAGCCATTAAGATAAACGTAAGTACAGGTCCTCCTATAGCAGCTATAGCCGACAGTCCCTGAATTGCTGAATTATCGGACATAGCTCCTGCTGCTCCTATGGCAGTCAGGATCATGGGTAAAAAAGAAACAGCCATAAGTATACTGGGAATAAAAATATAAACCATAGTAATAAGTATCGCCATAATCCCGTCCATACACAGTTGTCCCCAGTCCTCCCATTCAGGCATATTAGTTTTCGGTTCTCTGGCATATTCCCTTATGGCTTTCAACTGATAACCGGCAAGACACAATGATCCAAGAAGAGGTATAAGTGCAACATAAGAATATAATAACTTCGTAATCCAGCTCGGATCTTTCGTGGGACACATTACACTTTCCATTATATCAGACATTATTTTCACCTCCTTAAATAACACGTGACGCGTAACGCGAGACCGTCAGGTTAAATTAACCCTGTAAAAACACTATAACAGAAAGAAACATTAAAAGCAAGAGTTACCTTATATAATAAGGCGTCTTTTTGTCTCCACTTATCTCGCTCATACCGATAAAATTTCTGTTAGAAGTGTAATAAAATTTCTCTTCCTCTGTAAATTCCCTTATTCTTATTTTTGCCATAGTTACAACAGGAATAAACGGAAAGGAGTTTTTAAGTTTATCAATTCCTCCGTAGTCTATCTTCTCTGCGGCACAAACTATAGCTTTCAGGACTATGCCTGCCCTGTCCAGTATCGATTTTATTGTGACTATCGTTGTTCCGGTGCTCAATACATCATCTATTAATATTACACCGCTTTTTTGAAAGGTTTCTCTTATATGTGCCGGCAGATACAAACCGGGTCTCAGTGAAGAGCCCATCGCGAAGGCAGGAGTCATTTCGTCTGTTACAAAATCTCCCATAAAGGCATTCACCGTAGCTTCATCATACCAGTTCAGCCAGTGTATATTTATACCGGTAAATTTCTGCAATGCACTCAATACCAGACCTCCGCCCCTGTCAGCTTCAGTAATAGCCCATGTATTTTCCAGGTCTATATTCAAATCAAGAAGAGCCCGTCCGAGGACTATACCTGTTGCATCAAGATCTTCTTTTTTCATAGGTCCGTCGGTCACAGGTAACGGAATGTATTTATAAGATTTTCCGTCATTACTCACAACATTACATACCGGTATATTATTGCAGCTATTTCTGAACAATTCCGAATAACCAAGAAGATCTTCTTCAGACATTTGTTTAATTTTTTCAATATAACTCTCAATCATTTTATTTTTGCTCCTTTTTGCCGGTAAGACACAACATTATAAATAAAGGTATAACAAGAGAAGGAAAAGGGATTGTAAAGACATAGACCATAATACCGGGTACTATAGTAAGATCCCTTATGCCATTTAAATTTTCCCTGCATACAGCAGGACGAAAAAGATTTCTGGAAATTATATATCTGTTACCTTTTATATCCTGAAAAATTTTCCCGGCAAACCTGGTGCCGGTAAAAAGATAGGTATCTTCCTGAACAGGCATAACGGTATCATTCATTACTATTCTCTTATTCCATATAGCCTGTACATGTCCTCCTTTATTCAAAAACCATGAATAAAGATCCTCTTCCGGAGAGGAAATTTCATAAAGCTTTCCGCCTTCAGAAGAAAATACCCTGAGAATATTTTTATTGTTATAGGTACCTATATAAAGCCTGTTATGTTCATCTATAATCAGCTCTGAATTACCGGGAGTTCCGTAACCAAAACCGTACAAAAAATGCCCGTCTTTATCATATTTCTGAATACGGCAGTAAAAGCTTATATCTATATAAATATTACCGTCACTGTCTGAAACTGCCATAACAGGGTTTGAAAAAGGAAATTCTATTTTTCTCAGAAAATTCAATTTTTCAGGGAATCTTGAATATATAATGGCGCCGGACAGGGGAATTAAAGGCCATATGATAGAAAGTATCATTATTAAATTCAAAAATTTATTCTTTATTGCCAGGTCATCCAAATCGGACATTCTTTGTTCATTGAAGGTTTTCAGTACGCCAAGACTTTCCATGGCGGCAAACATTATTACTATTATACCTGTTATAAAAAAAGGCACAGTCATTTTACTTATTCCTCCTGTTATTACAAAAACATTCAGAAGAAATAATACGCCGACAGAGGTTATAAAAAGGACTCTTGAGAGTTTTAATGATATGTTTACCGGTATTTTTTCTCTCTTTATGATAAATAAAATTATCAGTGATAAACACATAAATAAAGAAATTATAAGAGAATGAGTTAAAGTAAATATTTCAATAAAACTCAAAAGAAATAATATCAATTCTATGGGAATAAAAACAAGGAGTAATTTAAATTCAAGAGAATATTTTTTCATATCAATACTTAATTATATCATAAAATAAAAAGCCCTGCTATAAAGAAAGGTCTGAATATGATTAAAATACTTGTCACAGGGTCTGCAGGATTTATCGGGTTTCATATGTCTATCAGACTTCTACAGGACGAATATAAAGTAACAGGTATCGATAATATAAATGATTATTACGATGTAAATTTAAAATATGCCAGGCTGAAAGAACTGGGTATAGAAGAAATAGAGTATAATAAGCCTGCAGAAAGTCATAAATACAAAAATTTTAAATTTCTCAAAATGAATCTGGAAGACAGAAAGGCAATAAATAACTTATTCAAAAGTGAAAAATTTGATTTTGTTATAAACCTTGCAGCACAGGCAGGTGTGAGATATTCCCTTGTAAACCCCTATGCCTATATTGACAGTAATATAAGCGGTTTTCTGAATATCCTTGAAGGGTGCCGTCATTACGGAGTGAAACATCTTATATTTGCTTCGTCAAGTTCCGTATACGGACTGAATGAGTCAAAACCTTTCTCTGTTCATGATAATGTGGATCATCCCATATCTCTTTATGCGGCAACAAAAAAATCAAATGAACTTATGGCTCACAGTTACAGTTATCTTTACAATATTCCTGTTACGGGATTAAGATTTTTTACGGTTTATGGCCCCTGGGGCAGGCCTGATATGGCATATTTTAAATTTACAAAGGCTATTTATGAGGGAAAAGAAATTGAAATATATAATAATGGACAGATGAAAAGAGATTTTACCTATATCGATGATATTGTGGAAGGGGTAAGAAGACTTGTAGAGAAAATACCGGAAGGGAATAAAGAGTGGAATGGACTGAAACCTGATCCGGGCAATTCTGTAGCACCATATAAAATTTATAATATCGGAAATAATAAGCCTGTTGAATTGATGTATTTTGTGAGTGTTCTGGAGAAAGAAACGGGGATAGAGGCAAAGAAAAAATTTCTTCCCATGCAGGAAGGAGATATGGTAGAGACTTTTGCAGATATTGATGAGCTTTTTCTGAATGTCCGGTTTAGACCTCTGATCGAAATTGAGAAAGGATTAATTGAATTTGTTAAATGGTACAGAAATTTCTATAACCAAGACAGGTAAAAAATAAGTATTCAGGGTATAATTATATTAAGGATATTTAAGTGACAGACACATGACTGTGATATAAAAATATGTCAGATATTGTAATCAAAGTAGAAAATTTAGGGAAAAAATATATAATAAGCCATCAGGATAATTCTAGAAGTAAATATATAGCATTACGTGATGTTGTAGTAGAATCTACAAAATCAATTTGTCAAAAAATATCAAATCCTTTCAAAAAAAATATAAGAAACATATCTATGCCAGAAGAATTCTGGGCATTAAAAGATATTTCATTTGAGGTAGAGCAGGGCGATAAAATTGGAATTATTGGCCAGAATGGCGCAGGAAAATCTACTCTTTTGAAAATTATAAGTAGAATTACTGAACCTGAAAAAGGGAAGGTCAGTATTAAGGGAAGAGTAGCAAGTCTCTTGGAAGTGGGAACGGGATTTCACCCCGAATTAACAGGAAGGGAAAATATATACCTTAATGGTGCCATTCTCGGAATGAGTAAAGTTGAAATAGGAAGGAAGTTCGACGAAATAGTTAGCTTTGCAGAAATTGAGAAATTTCTGGATACCCCTGTTAAAAGATATTCTTCTGGTATGTATGTAAGGCTTGCTTTTGCAGTAGCAGCCCATCTTGAACCTGAAATACTTTTAATTGATGAAGTGCTGGCAGTTGGCGATGCTCAATTTCAAAAGAAATGCCTGGGGAAAATGGGAGAGATAAGTAAAGAAGGAAGGACTATTTTATTTGTAAGTCATAACTTGACAGCATTAAAAAGTCTTTGTTCAAGAGCAATATTACTGGAGAAAGGATTACTGATAGAAGATGGAGACAGTCATGAAGTTGTAAATCATTATTTACAACATGGAGCAGGTACTTTTCTGGAAAGAGTATGGGATAATATAGAAACTGCTCCTGGGAATGATACTGTCCGACTTCACAGTGCAAAGATTGTTATAGATAGTGATAATAATGATAATATAATCAGGGTTGATACTCCATTAAAAATAGAATTTAAGGCTTGGAACTTCAGTGACAAGATAGAACTTAACTATAGTATGCATATATATAATAGAGAAGGATTACTGATTTTTAATAGCTGGTCTGAACCTGAAGTTTATCTAAAGGGCATACTTCACGGAGTATGTCATATTCCTCCAAATTTATTAAATGATGAAACATATAGTATTATGATAATGATTACTAAAGATAGTTCATATGGAATTTTTTTTATGTATGATGTTTTAGTTTTTGACGTGAAAGACTCTAATAGAAAAGGCACATGGTATGGCAAAATAGGTGGAGTTATAAGGCCAATTTTAAAATGGGAAACTAAGTTGATTAATTCCTTATAGAAGTTAATTTACAGGGTGATAAGAAATTATGATTAATACTGATTATGTAAATTACAATTGGAATATCCGGATTTATGTGGTTCTTTATTCTCTAACTGTAATATAAAGAGGGGTTCATTATGAATTATACCATAGAAGAATTAAAAGAAATCGGAATAGGTACCATAGGGAAAAATGTTGATATCCATAAAAGTGTTGAGTTTTTTTCTCCTCAATATATTCATATAGGAAATAATGTCAGAATAGATTGTTTTTCTATGATTAGTGCCGGTAAAAATGGGATTTATATAGGTAATAATATTCATGTTGCGTCATCTGTTCTTATTTTTGGAGCCAGTGATAAAATTGTAATAGAAGATTTTTGCAGTTTATGTCCAAGGGTTACTATTTATACTGCTACAGATGACTTTATATATGGATATTTAACAAATCCTACGGTGCCTGATAAATATAGAAGAATCACTTCTGGCCCTGTAATTTTACGGAGACATGCCATAGTAGGTACTGGAAGTATATTAATGCCCGGCGTTGAACTTGGAACTGGTGTATCTGTTGGTGCATTAAGCTTTGTAAGTAAAAAAATCGAAGATTTTTCTATTGTATCAGGTAACCCTTTAAAATTAATAGGAAAGAGAAGAAAAACAGTTTTAGAAATTGAGAAAGATTATCTTAACGAAATAAATATGTCAGGAGGATAAAATGAATAACAGTGAAAAATTAAAACAAATATTTTCTCAAACACTTGAGATAGAGGAACATAGAATTGAAGATTCCCTTGCATATAATTCTACATTGGAATGGGATTCAGTTGCTCATATGAGATTAGTGGCTGCTATAGACGAAGGTTTTGATACAATGCTTGATACAGAAGATGTCATAGGCATGAGCTCTTTTGGTAAAGCAAAAGAAATTCTGAAAAAATATGGAGTGGAATTTTAAATATGCTTAAGGATAAGATAGCAGTAATAACAGGATGTAACAGAGGCATAGGGAAAGCGATTCTGGAATGTTATGCCAGAAATGGCGCTACTATTATTGCTAATA
Organism: uncultured Synergistia bacterium; assembly: GCA_937888925.1. Next base: position 6,380 of record CALARM010000306.1, read on the forward strand.
GCAAAACCAGCGGTTCCATCGAAGATATCAGTAAAGAACTGGAATTAAAATATAAAGTAAAAATCATGCGATTATACTTTGATGTTTCTAATTATAATGAAGTCAAAGAAGGATTTAAAGAAATATTCAAGTTCACAAAATATGTAGATATCCTCGTAAATAATGCAGGTATAATGGAAAATGCTTTACTACCTATGGTAACGGAGGAGAGCATAAATAAAATATTTAGTGTTAATACCTTCGGCACTATTTATATGATGCAATATGCTTCAAGGTTCATGATGAAAAAGAAAACGGGCAGTATTATTAACATATCGTCAATTGTTGGCCTTAACGGAAATGATGGACAAATCGTATATAGCGGAAGTAAGGCAGCAATAGTTGGCATTACAAAATCTGCAGCAAAGGAGTTTGCACCTTATAACATAAGAGTAAACGCTATTGCCCCTGGTTTTATAGATACAGACATGACCAGATCTCTGTCTGAAGAAATATATACTGCCAGAGTAAAATCTATTAAAATGCAAAAAATAGGTAGCCCGGAAGATATTGCTAATTCTGCTTTATTTCTCGGTTCTGATTTGTCTTCTTATATTACCGGTCAAATAATAGGTGTCGATGGGGGAATGGTATTATGAAATTTTATGATAATCTCGCCATGTTTTCAGATAAAACCGCAATAATTAATACAAAAGGTGAAACTCTAACTTATAGTGACCTGGTAAATGAAAGTGATAATCTGGCAAAAAATTACTCGAAAGAACAAAAAAATCTGGTCTTTATATTCTGTAGAAATAATGCTGAGACAATAATCGGGTATTTATCTGCTTTAAAATCTAACAGTGTGGCATTTTTAATAGATAACAAAACAGATAATAAACTTATGCAGGTTTTAATTGATACATACAAGCCTGAATTCATATGGAAACCATTGGATAATGACTGTAATGTTGTTTATTCCTATAAAGAATATGGCTTAATTCGCATGAATTCAGAGAGAAAGATAAAAATAGATGAAAATTTAAAATTGCTCCTTTCAACATCAGGGAGCACAGGAAGTCCTAAACTGGTAAAACTCACAGGCGATAATCTGGATTCCAACGCAAAATCAATAGCAGAGTATTTAAAATTAACTTCTGACGAAAGACCTGTTACAAGTCTTCCCTTTCATTATACTTACGGATTATCTGTAATTAATAGCCATTTTTCAACTGGCAGTACCATATTATTAACGGATGGCTCTATGGTAATGGGAGATTTCTGGGACTTTTTTAAGTTTTATCAGGGTACGTCTTTTGCAGGAGTTCCATATATGTATGAGATTTTAAAAAGACTTAAGTTTTTCAATATGAAATTGCCATCTCTTAAAACTATGACCCAGGCAGGCGGGAAGCTACATCCTGATTTAGCTCTGGAATTTTCCGAATTTTCTCATAAAAACAATATAAACTTTTTTATAATGTATGGACAGACTGAAGCAACAGCAAGAATTTCATATGTTCCGCCGGAAAAAAATATAGAAAAATTCAAGAGTATTGGTATAGCAATTCCGGGTGGGGAATTAACGATAATAGATGAACATGGTAATAACATTTTGGAACCAGGCATAAATGGTGAACTTGTGTATAAAGGCAGCAATGTTATGATGGGATATGCCACCTGTGAATATGATTTATCTAAGGGTGATGAATTAAAAGGTATTTTAAAGACAGGTGATATAGCTTATTTTGATGAAGATAAATATTTTTATATTACAGGACGTAAGAAAAGATTTTTGAAAATATTTGGCAACAGGGTTAATCTTGATGAAATAGAACTGTTTTTGAAATCAGAAGGTTACGAATGTGCATGTGGCGGTAGAGATGATTTACTATGTATAGCTATTATAAACCAGAAAGATGGAGATTTAATTAAAAATAAAATAGTAAAAACATATAATTTTAATAGTTCTGTTCTCAAGATTTTACAGGTGGAAAAAATTACCAGGAGTGAATCGGGAAAAATTTTATATGATGAGATGTTTAAAGGAATTCAGTGATGATTGATTTAGACGATTTATATAAAGTTGGACCGTATAGCTTGAAGAAAGAAGAAAAAAATAAAATACTGATTGAATATTTGAATTATTTAACCCTTCATCATATAAATCACTGTGAGCCTTATAAAAAAATCCATCAGGCCTTAAAAACCATAAATATCAACTTTGAAAGATTGGAAGATTTTCCTTTTCTGCCTGTCAGACTTTTTAAAGATTTTACTTTGAAGAGTATTGACGACAGTGAAGTTTTTAAGGTATTAACATCATCAGGAACAACATCTCAGAAGGTTTCCAGAATTTTTACTGACAAAAATACTTCTCTTTATCAAACTAAAACATTGGTAAAAATATTACAAAATTTTATCGGTTCTAAAAGGTTGCCTATGATTATTATAGACACATCGAATGTAATAAAAGATAGAAATTTATTTTCTGCCAGAGGCGCCGGCATTTTAGGACTATCGACCTTCGGAAGAGACCACTTTTATTTACTGGACGAAGAGATGAATATCGATATTAACGGTTTTGAACAATTTCTGGAAAAACATGAAAGAGAAGAATTATTACTTTTTGGTTTTACTTTTATGGTATGGGAATATTTTTATAAAAATTTATTAAGAACTGGTAAAAAATATAATCTCCAACGTGGGACTTTGATACACAGCGGCGGATGGAAAAAGCTCACGGAAGAAGCTGTAGACAACAAAATATTTAAAAAATCTCTGAAAGATCTCCTGGGGTTAAAAAAAATTTTCAATTTTTATGGAATGGTTGAACAGGTTGGCTCAATTTTTATGGAATGTGAAAATGGTAATTTGCATGCCCCCATATTTTCTGATGTAATTATTAGAAATCCTTATGACTGGTCTGATTCAGGTTTTAATAAAGAAGGAATTATAGAAGTAATTTCAATTTTACCTCACAGTTATCCGGGACATATATTACTTACAGAAGATACAGGTGTAGTTCTGGGAGAAGATAATTGTACATGTGGCAGATACGGAAAATATTTCAAGATAATCGGGAGAATTCCTAAAGCTGAAATAAGAGGTTGCAGTGATACTCATGCCTATCAATCAATATAAAATACTGAGTCCTGTAAATTGTAAAGAATTAATTCTGCTGGATTCCACCATTTTACCGGCTTTTAGTGAAGTAGTAATGAATTTTATAGAAGCTTTTTCATCCAGGATTTTAAAAGATATTTATTTAAAACAGTTTCCAGAAATTATTGCTCTGGCTTTCTGGATGAGAAAAGCAAATATTATAAAACTAAAAAATATATTTGATAATAACAGAGAACCCTATTTATCTCTTGGTAGAGGTATTGTATTTCATATTACTCCGTCAAATGTAGATACTATCTTTGTTTATTCATGGTTTCTTTCTATGCTTGCAGGGAATATAAATATAATAAGAATATCAAGTAAATTAAGTAATCAAATGGAAAGTTTAATTAATATTATTAATGAGATTATTACCGGGAATGAATTCATTGATATAAAAAACAGGTATATAATTATTCAATATGAACATAATGATGAGATAACCGGTTATTTTTCTTCACTCTGTAATGTAAGGGTTATATGGGGTGGTGATGAAACAATAAGTAAAATACGTTCTATCCCTGTAGAACCGACAGCAAAAGAAATAACATTTGCCGATAAATTTTCCTTCAGTATAATCGAAGCAAACAGATTCCTGGAATGTGATAATAAAGATATGGTTACTACTCATTTTTATAATGATTCTTTTACCTTCGCTCAAAATGCCTGTTCTTCGCCAAGACTTATTTTCTGGTCAGGTGATGAAATAGCTGTTAATGAAGCCAGAAATTTATTTTGGTCTATGCTGGAACAGAAAGTTATTAAAGGTAAACAGGGAATGCCGGTTGCCATGTTTGTGGATAAACTAGTTGCAGCTTTATCTCTTTCAATTATTTCAAAACACTCTATAATTGAGAGAGGTGTTACAAACATGATTACCCGTATTTTCTTTAATAACCTTGATGATATAAAAAGGAACATTCACTGTGGTGGCGGGTTGTTTTATGAAGCCAGAGTCAATCATATCAGTGAAATATCTGAATTTATTACAAGAAAAGATCAGACTATAAGTGTGTTTGGATTTGATAGAGAAGAATTAATAGATTTTGTTATTAAAGGTAATTTAAAAGGTATAGATCGAATAGTGCCTGTTGGAAAATCCTTAGATTTTTCAAATATATGGGATGGTTATGATCTACTTCAAGAATTTTCCAGAAAAATTGAAATATTATAATATTTAATAATTTTATGAGGATTATGATTATGGAACCTTTTTCGAAACCAGTTTATATAACTCGTCCATTATTACCGGATTTAAACAGGGTAAAGTTAAAACTTCAAGAAGTCTGGGATTCACAATGGCTTACTAATATGGGAAAACAGCATAACCTGCTTGAAGGGAAATTAGTGAAATTCTTAAAAGTTCCCAACCTTTCTTTATTTAATAATGGTACAATAGCCCTTATAACAGCCTGCCAGAGTCTCCGCCTTGCAGGAGAAGTTATTACTACACCATTTACTTTTGCCGCCAGTCCTCATGTATTAACGTGGAATAATATAAAACCTATTTTTTGTGATATAAATCCTGAAACTATGACAATAGATGCAGATAAAATAGAAGCTATGATTACCCCGCAGACTACAGCTATTTTAGCTGTTCATGTATTCGGTATACCCTGTGAAGTAGATAAAATTCAAAAAATAGCAAATCTTTACGGGTTAAACGTTATATATGACGCCGCCCATGCTTTTGGGACTGAAATAAATGGAACGGGTATAGGAAATTTTGGAGATATAACTATGTTTAGTTTTCATGCGACTAAATTATTTCATACAACAGAGGGAGGAGCATTAACCTATAAAGATCCAAATCTAAAAGAAAGAATATATTTTTTAAAAAATTTTGGAATTAAAAATGAAGAAGAAGTTGTAATGCCGGGAATCAATGGAAAGATGAATGAAATTCAGGCTGTTATAGGGCTTTTAATTTTAGAACTTGTAGAAGAAGAGAGAAAAAAAAGAAAAATTTTATTTGATACTTATAGAGAATGCTTGAAAAATGTTGAAGGAATTAAATTGATGGATGAAATAGAGGGGATAAGAAATAGTTATCAATATTTTGTTATTCGCATAGATAAAAAATCCTCTGGCAAATCAAGGGATTGGGTTCATGAAGAATTTAAAAAATATAATGTTTTTACAAGAAAATATTTTTATCCACTCTGTAGTGAGTATCCATGTTATCGTCAATTACCATCATCTAATCCTTCAAACCTGCCTGTAGCTCATAGAATTGTAAAAGAAGTTCTGTCTATGCCTTTCTATGGCGGGCTTTCTACTGGTGATGTTGAAAAAATCTGCGATATATTTAAGAAGTTTTTAAATAAAAAATAGTGTTGGTTACTAAAAAATGAATCTATTTGTAAAAATGAAAAAAATTTTGTTAAAAATTATCAAATTAATAATAACAACAATATTAGGAATAGAAGCTACAGAAAATCTTCAGTTCTTAATTAGATATATTCATTATAAATTAGAAAAGAATTTATCTAACTCTTTTCTAAAATCTAATAAGAAATTAGACTTAATTATATTTGATGATACATTCCCTAATATTTTGTCTCCTTTTAGAATAGCTGAATTTAATTGTTATTTGGAAAAATTTAAAAATACCGGAGTTTATTCAACAGTAATTGATTATAATTATTGTAAAGAGGAATATATTAAATTTTATCCACAATTCAAAGATAAAGTACATCAATTTAAATTAAATATAGATTATAATAGTTCATTATATTATATTGATTTTTTGCATAATACTTACTATTTTTTGCCAATAGTTGAGGCAAATAAAATACCTTTTGTTTTTACTCTTTATCCGGGTGGCCATTTTGGTTTACACAATAAAGAAAGTGATAGAAAATTGAGGAAAATATGTAAATCTAAATTCCTGAGAAAAATTATTGTCACCCAGAAGGTTACATATGATTATCTAATTGATAATAATTTTTGTAATAAGTCAAAAATTGAATTTATTTATGGAGGGGTTTTGGGTTCAGAATATTATAAGAAAAATTATATTGAAAAAAAATATTATAAACAAAATAAAGATACCTTTGATATCTGTTTTGTAGCAAATAAGTATATGAATAAAGGTATTGATAAGGGCTATGATACTTTTATTGAAGTGGCAAAGATTTTATCTTTATATTCTGAAGATATACGATTTCATGTAATAGGCAATTTTAGCCCCGGCGATATTGATATAAAACCTATTGAAAATAGATTAACTTTTTATGGTGTAAGAAAAATAGAATTTTTCCATAAATTTTATTTTAACATGGATATTATATGTAGCCCTAATATTCCTTTTAAGTTAGATACAGGGTATTTTGATGGCTTTCCAACTTCATGTTGTGTAGAAGCAGCGTTTGCCGGGGTAGCTGTATTTTGCTCAGATGAACTGAATTTAAATATTGAATTTATTAATAATTTTGATATATGTATAATTCCTGTAGAGCCAAAGAAAATTGCTAAAATTATTCTAAATTATTTTAATGATTTGAATAGTTTATACAATCTCTCCCAACGATGTAGAGATAAATTTTTAAAAGTTTTTGATATAAAAGTACAAATGCATAAAAGACAACAGGTAATCCAAAGTTGTTTAAAGGGGGAATATAATAAAACGATAAGTGATATACTCAATGATTAAATTCGGAATATAATATATTTTATAAAGAGTGAGGAACATTATGAATTCAAAAAAAATATTAATACTTGGTGTAACAGGAATGTTAGGCCATACCTTATTCATGGAGTTAAGAAAAAATAAAAACTTTGATGTATATGGTACCATACGCAGTATAAATTCTCCGGATAAATGGTTTAAACCTGAAGAAATAAAAAAGATAAGGCCAGGAGTGGATGCAGATAATTTTGATACTGTTATTCGTGCTCTAGCATCTATCAGGCCTGATATTGTAATAAACTGTATTGGCCTGATTAAGCAACTTCCTGCGGCAAGTGATCCTCTTACTGTAATTACAGTTAATGCCCAATTACCTCATCGTATATCTTTAATTTGTCGTACAGCCGGGGCAAGGATGATACATATCAGCACAGACTGTGTATTTGATGGTTTAAAAGGAAATTATAAAGAAACAGATTCGTCTAATGCCTCAGATCTTTATGGTAGAACCAAATTTTTAGGGGAGGTAACTTATCCTCACTGCATAACTCTAAGAACTTCCATAATCGGTCATGAACTCAAAGGTAAATATGGCCTTATTGAATGGTTTCTTTCCCAGGAAGGAGCAGTAAAAGGTTTTATAAAGGCAATTTATTCTGGATTTCCTACTATAGAAATAGCTCGTATAATTTCCGAATATGTTATACCAAATACTGAATTAAATGGACTTTACCATGTCTCATCAGAACCGGTATCAAAATATGAATTATTAAAGTTAATTTCAAAAAAATATAATAAACAGATCGAAATTGAGCGGTATGATGATTTTTTTTGTGACAGGTCATTAAATTCCAGTAAATTTAAAGAAATTACCGGCTATAAACCTCCTTCATGGGATGAACTTATAGAAAAAATGCATAAACATTTTATTTCGTCATCTTTCTATATTAAAAACGAAAGGTAATCATAATGAAAATTTTTAACGATAAAGTAGTAGTTATAACCGGAGGTACAGGTTCACTGGGAAAAGTTCTTACACGTCGTTTACTTTCAGAGAGTGAAGGCCTACCGAAAAAAATTATTATTTTTTCCCGGGATGAAGCAAAACAGCACTTTATGAGAGTAGAGTATCAGAATAAACGAAAAGTAACTGATGAAGTAATTTATAATAATTTCAGGCAATTACTTGAATTCAGGATAGGAGATGTGAGAAATTATCACTCTGTCTGTTCTGTATTAAAAGGAGCGGATATAGTTATTAATGCTGCTGCATTAAAGCAGGTTCCTTCATGTGAATATTTTCCTTATGAAGCAGTGGAGACTAATATTACCGGTGCTGAAAATATTGTTAAGGCAATAAGAGAACATGAACTGAATATTAAAACAGTTGTAGGGGTTTCTACCGATAAAGCCTGTAAACCTGTTAATGTTATGGGTATGACAAAAGCTATTCAGGAAAAAATTTTTATTTCAGCAAATGTACTAATACCAGAGACCCGTTTTATATGTGTCCGTTATGGAAATGTTCTTGCCTCACGTGGTTCTGTCATTCCTCTTTTTCATGAGCAGATAAAAAATGGAGTCTCTGTTACAATTACAACAAAAGACATGACCCGTTTCCTTCTACCTTTAGAAAGTGGTGTAGATACTGTAATTGCAGCACTTAAATCTGCATTGCCAGGTGAAATTTATGTTCCGAAAGTTCCGGCCTCACGTATTGTAGATGTGGCAAAAGCTTTAATTGATAATAGAAAAGTGGAAATAATCTATACAGGTATAAGACCCGGTGAAAAGGTTCATGAAATACTGGTTTCAGATGAAGAAGGATGGCGGACTTTTGAGAGAGATGGCTATTATGCAATCAAGCCTATGCTTCCTGAACTTATTAGCAAAGAAGAAATGTTAAAACCATTAAATAAAGAATACAACTCCGGTGATTCTTTATTATCTTTTGAAGAGACAAGAGATATGTTAATAAAATATAATTTAATGGTAGGTCAGGAGATAAAAGAAGAAGGAGAATTCCTGCGATGAAAATAATGACTATTCTGGGAACAAGACCTGAAATAATCAGATTAAGTTTGATAATACCTCTTATTGATAATTTATGTGACCATATACTGGTTCATACGGGCCAGAATTATGATAGAAGATTAAATGATATATTTTTCGAAGAACTGGAATTACGTAAACCTGACTATATGCTGGCATGTAAATCAGAAAGTGTTATAGAACAGACAGGTAAGATTTTAATAGAATGCGAGAAGGTTTTAATAAAGGAAAAACCTGACCGGCTATTACTTCTTGGTGATACTAATAGTGCTTTATCTTCTATTGTGGCTAAGAAAATGGGTATACCTGTATTTCATATGGAAGCTGGAAATAGATGTTATGATGATCGTGTCCCTGAAGAAGTCAATAGACGTATAGTTGATCATACAAGTGATATCCTTATGCCATATACAGAGAGAAGTCGGGCAAATCTCCTCCGTGAAGGTATTGAAGGAAATAGAATTTATGTTACAGGCAATCCTATATTAGAAGTTTTAGAACACTATTCAGAAAAAATAGATAGCAGCAATATCCTTAATAAATTAGGGTTAATACATAAGAAATATTTTCTTATTACTATGCATAGAGCAGAAAATGTTGATATTGATCAGCGTTTAAGCAAATTTATTGAAGCTTTTCATTATCTATATGGAGAGTATAACATTCCCGTAGTGTGTAATATACATCCACGAACCCTTTCTCAACTTGAGAAACAAAATAAAAATATAAAAGGTGAAGGGATAATAACAATAAATCCGTTAGGATTATTTGATTTTGTCTATCTTGAGAAAAATGCTTTTTGTGTATTGAGTGATAGTGGAACTGTTCAGGAAGAATGCTGTATTTTTAGAGTTCCGAATGTAACAATACGAGATGTAACAGAAAGGCCAGAAACAGTAGAAGCAGGAAGTAATTTTATATCAGGGTGTGAACCGGAATCCATATTACTTGCCGTCAGGTCAGTCATAAGTCAAAAAAATTACTGGCAGATACCGCCGGAATATATGGTAAAAAATGTAAGTAAAACTGTAATAAAGATTCTATTAAGTTATTGGAGAAGTTAATGGAATTTAATCCTAAAATATCAATAGTAATACCTGTATATAACGGTTCTAAATATTTACAGGAAGCAATAGATAGTGCCCTGGGACAAACTTATAAAAACATTGAAGTAATTATAGTAAATGATGGTTCCACTGATGGCGGACAGACAGAGAAAATTGTAAAATCTTATGGTGATAAAACAAGATACTTTTGTAAGGAAAATGGAGGAGTTGCAAGTGCTTTAAATATAGGTATTAAAGAAATGACTGGCGAATATTTCTCATGGTTGAGTCATGATGATGTCTACTATCCCAATAAAATAGAAGTGCAAGTAAAATATTTAAATCAGGAGATCCATAAAGATAAAATTATATTATATAGCAATTATGATTTTATAGATCATAATTCTCAATTTATATCTCATAAAATATTTGCTCCCGTTGAACCTTATAAATTTCGTTATGCCTTAATTACAATAAATCATATTCATGGCTGTACAACCTTGATACCAAAGGAATGTTTTAATAAAACAGGTTTATTTGATGAAAAACTTAGAACCAGCCAGGATTATGATATGTGGTTCAGGCTATCGAATAGATATAAATTTAAACACATTCCAGAAATTTTAATAAAAAGCAGAGAACATAAAGACCAGGGTAGTAAAAGTATTTCCTATTTCTTAGAAGAATGCAGTAAAATTCATATTGACTTTCTGGATAAATTATCGGTTGAAGAATTATTACATATGACAGATGAAACCTCTATTACTTCTTTATACCTCAAAATTGGTCTTAATATTGAAAAATTAGGATATTATAAAGCATCATTCTATTCTTTCGAGCTTGCACAAAAGTACTTGTTTAAAGATAATTTTATATTGAGAATTAAAAATAATTGTTTAGTTATTTTATATAAACTATGTACAAGAAGATTAAAGCATTATTTCTATTTAGAAAATATTTTTAAACTATTTATAATAAAAAAAAATAAATTTGCAAATAAAAACTATAAAGATACTAAAGAATTGATTGATTACAATAAAAAAATAAACAATATAATAGCTTCATCCTATGATTACAGACATATAGAAATATATAATCCAATAGAGCAAATTAGAATTAGCAAATCATTAAAAAAAGCTATATCATATATACAAAGTCATTCAAATATATCAATAGCTTTAGATTTTGGTGCAGGTACAGGTAATATTACAAAACACTTACTGGAAGAAAACCTTAATGTTGTAGCATCTGATATATCAGAAAAAAGTATTGAACGATTGCTGGACAAAATAGGCTCTTCGGAAAAACTTGAAACTGTAATTTTAAATGGTTTTGATTTATCTAATTTTCAAGATAATACGTTTGATATTTTAACAACTTATGGTGTATTGAGCCATATACCTGATTATCTGAGTATCTTAAGAGAATTTGTAAGAATTGTAAAACCAGGGGGTATCATTTTTATTGACCATGAATTTTGTCCTTCATATTGGACTGAAGATATAAATTATAAAAAATATCTTGAAGTATTATGTAATAATAAAACCATGGAAAAAGCAAATTTAAAACCTATAAATGAATCAGTAAGACTATTAAAGGAATTTATTAAAAGAAATTTTTTTTATAAACCAGGTATTGATGGTGAGATTCATATCTATAAATATGATCATATTGAATGGGATAAAATAAAAAATATATTGAGTTCCTATTGTGAAATTATAGTAGAAACAGATTATCTTGTGTGTAGAGAAACTGGTAAAAAAGCTTCTCTTATATATAGAAAATGGCAAGACAAATGTGTTGATATGAGGATGGTTATTTTTAGAAAAAAAATATTATAAAAAAGTGAAAAGGTATTAAAATAGCTAATGAATAAAGATAGTAAAATTTGTCAGTCAACCAAATTTTTTATAAAACTGTGGGAATTATTTTTCAATACTTTTACAAAAAGACAACCTAAAGTAATATTATTGATTTATAATAATATAATAAGTCAACATCATGGCCCTCCATCTTCCATAAGTCCTAAAAATTTTGAAACTCAGATAAAATACTTAAAAGAAAGATATAATATTATAAGCATCCATGACCTATTTAGAAATTTAAAAAATAAACATATTCCCCCAAATAGTATGGTAATAATTTTTGACAATGGATATAATGATAAATTATTTCATGTAAAACCTGTTCTAGAAAAATTTAAAATTCCAGCAACAGTTTTCATTACTGTCGATATGATAGGAAGTTCGAGAGAATACTGGTGTGATGAAATAGAACAAATCCTTTTAGAAGATAAGGAAAATATTTACAAGCCAATAAAAATAAAAATTAGGGAAAAAGAATATTTCTGGGAAATAAGAACTTATAATGATGCTATAATTGTTTATAAAGAACTGATAGATTTATTGAAATATATTAGACATGAAGAAAGAGAATTCATTCTGGATAAATTATTTCTGGAAGCCCATTTAGAAAGAAATAGAACAGGGGAAAACCATTATCCTATGACAGAAAAAGAAATAAAACAATTAGTAGAAGGGGGGTTTATCGAGATTGGTTCCCGTGGAATGACTGATTGTATATTGAGTTGTGAAACTGAGGAAAGACAGAAATGGGAAATAGAAAAATCTAAAGAAATACTTGGAAGAATCCTTGGAAAAGAAATTAAAAATTTTTACTATCCTTTTGGAACACATAGAGATTATACAAAAAAAACAATAGATATTTTAAAAATGGCCGGGTATAATTCCGGTATAACAAATAATAGAGGTTATATTACAAAAAATACAAACCTATATACTATTCCAGGTATAAATATAGAAAACTGGGATATAAATATTTTCCAAAACAAACTAAGAAAATTCAAGAGAGAATTTGATATTTTTAATGCTCTTAAAATCATCTTTTTCAGTCCCGGTTTAGCCAGAAAAACTTATAAAGAAGAACTATTACCCAGAGTAAAAAAATTTGAGATAGTAAAAAAAAATAAATCAGAAATAAAAAATATACTACAATTAAATGCCCTTGACTTTATAGGGGGAGCAGCAAAAATTACTTATAATCTTCATTGTTATCTATTAAGTAAAGATTATAATGCTAAAATGCTGGTTAATAATTCAACTCTTAATGATGAAAAAGTGAATGTTCTATTAAAAGAACTTTCTGAGAAACAAAGAAGCTTATATTTTTATCAAACTTATTTCGGATGGGACGATTTTTGCCATTTGTCAAGTTTTAATATAAAAAATTATCCATCATTTCAGCAAGCCGATATTGTTCACATTCATACACAATATGGCTATTTAAGCCCTTTTACTTTACCTGAATTAAGCTCTTTGAAACCAACAATATGGACGTTACATGACATGGGGCCTTTTACAGGTATATGTATAAATTCTTTTGAGTGTGAAAAATGGGAAATAGGTTGTAAAAAATGTCCTGAAATAAGAAGGCAGAGTAAAAATATTATAGACGCTACTGATTTTGTATGGGAAAATAAAAAAAGAATTTATGAATATTGTAAATTAACCATTGTATGCCCTTCCAATTGGTTAAAAGAGAAGGCTGAAAGATCTATATTAAAAAATCAGGATATAAGAATGATTTATAACGGGATCAATGAAAAAATTTTTTATAACTATAATAAAAAAGAAATTAGAAAAAAACTGGGTTTACCACAGGATAAACTAATACTGCTTTTTGTCGCTTATAATGGGAAAGAAAATTTATTTAAAGGTGGTCATTATCTTGAAGAAATATATAATACTTTAAAAAACAGCAGAAATGATTTATTCTTTATTCTAATAGGTTCCGCTTCAAGTACAACTAGTTCTGATAATATTTTACACATTAGTTATATTCAGGATGAAAAAACTCTTGCCAGTTATTTTTCCTCTGCAGATTTATTCATATATCCATCACTGGGAGAAACTTTTGGTCTGGTTGTAGCAGAATCTATGGCATGTGGAACACCTGTTGTTACATTTGAGACAGGAGCAATACCAGAAATTGTTAAACATTTAGAAACAGGTTATATAGCAAAATATAAAGATTTAAGAGACTTTATTACAGGTATTAAAAAATTTATAGACGATAAAGAGATTAGAAATATAGCTTCAGCTAATTCCCGTCAGGTTATAATCGAAAAATTTACATTAAATAAAATGTTAGACAATTACCTGGACCTCTATAAAGAAATATTTAACAATCAGAAGTATGATGGATAACTGTATAGATTTTATTTTTTATGATTTCCCTAAAATTCACCGGGTTCATATAAAAACTACGAATCCTATAGAGTCTGTATTTTCCTGGGTAAAGGCCAGGACTAATGTGGTGAAACGTTTCAGGAAGAGAGAAAACGGAAAGTGCATGGTGTTTAAATCGATACAGAGATTGTCTATAAATTGGCTTCTTATAAAGGGAAAACATTTATTACCACTTCTTAAACAAGGGGCGAAATTTGTTGATGGTATTTTATTTCAGAATAAAGACGAATTGCCTAAAGCTACTTAAATGACTTTATTGAAAGGAGTGAAGCACTTGAAAAAATAATTTTCTACAACTATTGACAATATCTCATTTTTTATAGTAAATAAAAATTTATTATCAGGTGGTGTTTAAGAATTGATTGATAAATATATTAAAAGAATAAAAACATATATACCGTTATGTGTCAAGAAAATATTAGTAATTCCCGTAAAATACTTATTAAAATTATGGGTGAGAGTTGTACTTATATTACACGTTCGGAAATGTCCTCTTTGTGAAACTGAAAAACTTCTACCAGTTTCTTCTAATCATTTATATTATCATTTTTATTGTCCTATATGTGATCTGGCATTTGTTGGCAATCTTCCTTCTATGGAAGATATAACAACTAAATATCAAGAAAATTATTTAAAGGTACGTTATAATCATCTTAAAATAAGCAATGCAATTGTTGAAGGTGAGTGGGAAAAATGGAAAGAAAATCGTAATAAGACGTTAATAAAACTTGATATTGAGAAATTAGAAAAGCAAACTTCTGAAAATAGAAAAGTTTTAGAAATTGGTTGTGCAGAAGGAAAACAAATGGAGTTATTTATCAAAAGGGGTTGGATAGCAACAGGAATTGACATTAGTAATCCTATGGTTATTGCAGGGAAAGAAAAAGGTCTTAATATTATATGTGATGTAATAGATGAAGTGACATTTCACAAAGAACAGTTTGACCTTGTTATAATGTCACATACTATAGAACATTTTATTAATCCTTTTGAAATATTGAGAATTTGCTGGAAAGTTTTAAAAGAATCTGGCTGGTTAATAATTGAGACACCTGCTACTCCAGCCTTTAATGATACAGATCATATGTTTTTCTTTTCAGAAAAAAGTTTAGATAAGGCCTGTGAAAAAATAGGATTTGTCAAATTAAAAAGTTTTTGCAATGAATGTTTTGATATTGGTTCTAACAGTCAAGATTATATATCTTCTTATTTTAAAAAGATTATTTAATTTAACCTATACTTTTGCACTTTTCAAATAAAAACATGTTAAAAATAAAAGGTAAATATTCAGGCTCTTTTTCTTTTTTCTCAAGATATTTTTGCAGATTTTTGAAAAAACCTGCAAAAATATCGTTAAGGTAATACTTGTTTTATGTCAATACATCCTTTATAATATTTTTATTATCCTGAATAATTACAATTTTTAGTGTTGTATTGGTTTAATGGTGCGACACGAGGTCGTTTATTGATTGTTGTGCAAAAAACTAGACACAACCTTTTACACTACTAAAAGTAGCATATAAGGAAAGTAATTACTTTGTATTAAGCCCTGTGGACAATGTAACTTTATTGGCTAGCATCAGGCGGATGAAGTGCCAGGCATGCAGATACAACTCCACCGGAGGCGCCTGATGCAGTGTGGATAAATCCACCGGGAAAACTACTGAAGGAAGGATAATTAATTTAGTATCGGAATCTGTCTCAAAGTATTGACAATTTCCAAAAGATATAGAAAAATTTATGAAAAAAAATAAATTCAATCCTTTAGTCAGCATTATAATACCATGCTATAATGGAGAAAAATACCTTTCTGAAACCATAGCTTCAGCCCTTAATCAGACATATAAACCTATAGAAGTAATCTTTATAGATGACTGTTCAAAAGATAGATCTCTTCAAATTGCAAGGACATACAAAAACAAAATTAAAATTATGACCTGTAATAAAAACAGTGGGCCGAGTTATGCCAGAAATATGGGACTAAAAGAGGCCAGAGGTGAATATATTCAATTTTTGGACAGTGATGACATAATCAGAGAAGATAAAATTGAAAAACAGATAGAATTTTTTAAAGATAATCCGGAATATGACCTGGTATTTTCCGAAGTAACAAGTTTCTCAGAAAATATAGAGGAAAATAAACCTGAAATCTGGCGAGAACATAAAGCCAGAAATGATTATCTTGAAGCATTTTTAATAGTGTGTATTATGTCTCCTCATTCACCTCTTATTAAGAAAATTACACTGGATAATATAAAAGGATTTAAAACAGAATTCATAGGAGTAGAAGATTGGGATCTGTGGATAAGATTATGCCTGAGGGATGTAAAAATTAAATTTATGCCTGGTATCCTGGCTTTTTATCGCAACCATCCCGCATCATTAAGTTCCAAAAATATACTTTTACATCGCCGTAGAGAAAAAGAATTACTTTTAAAATTTGTAGATTATCTCTATGAAATAAAAAATATAAATCCAAGATACTGGCATATATTATCCTACAGTCTGGCCAGAGAGAGTCTTCATCTTGCCGAATTAAAAGATATAAAATCCGCAATAGAACTCTTTAATATTTCAAATAAAATAAGACCTGAAATTACATATGATATTGATAATATTTCAGTATCTGACAATGGTACGTCCCTATCAACTTTATATTTACATTTATTTGCCAGGGCTTTAATTTTGAATGTTCATTACGCCGAAGATCTGAATTCTATATCTAAACTTTATTATAAATACAGGAGTGAACCTCTCACACCAGGTGAAGCGTGTTCAAGAGCAGATGCTCTTTTTCAGGAAGCTATTTTCTATTACAGATCTAATAAAACCAGGCTTGGTGATGAAAGATATCAAGATGGATTGGAATTAGTAAAATTTGCTCAAAATTCTGGAGAAGCAGGAAAATTCTGGAGAAGTTATGCTATAATACAAAAAGAAAAAAATATGCTGGAAAAAAATCCTGATATTATAAAAAAAGCTATAGAGGAATGTCCTGATAGCTTCAATACTATCTTATTACTGAATGAAATAAATATGCTTGACAAATATCCTGATATATTAGCAAGATCCATAGAAGACTTCCCTCATTCCAGAAAGATACTTTCTATAAGGGCAAAATATAATCTAAAAAAAGGGTGTGTATATAAATCATTACGTGATTTTCTTCTATTGATATTTGAAACCTTCAATCGTATGTAAAACAAAAAATGAATAAATAAATAGTATGTTATATAAAGAAATTTTATGTAAGGAGCAATAAAAATGAACATAACAATAATAGGCTCAGGTTACGTAGGACTTGTAACAGGAACATGTATGGCAGAAATAGGACATAATGTTATATGTATTGATAATAATATTGAAAAAATAAATAAATTAAAGGACGGAAAAATACCTTTTTATGAGCCTTCACTGGAGCCTCTTATTAAATATAACGTAAATGAAGGACGTCTTTCTTTTTCCACTGATATAGCAGAAGGAGTAAAACACAGTGAAGTTATATTTCTCTGTGTAGGTACACCGCCCCTTCCTGACGGCAGTGCAAATCTTGAATATGTAAAAGAGGTTGTATCTCAAATAGCAAAAAATATGGATAGTTACAAACTTATAGTAGAAAAAAGCACTGTTCCGGTGCAGACAGGAGAATGGCTTGAAAGACTCATAAATAAATATCTGGACGATAAATCCATACCCTTTGATATTGCATCCAATCCCGAATTTTTAAGAGAAGGCAGTGCAGTTCATGACTTTATGTATCCAGATCGTATAGTAATAGGTGTAAACAGTGAAAGGTCTGCCAATCTTTTCATTAAAATCTACACTCCTTTAAATGCGCCTGTACTGATTACAGACATAAACAGTGCAGAACTGATAAAACATGCTTCAAATGCCTTCCTGGCTGCTAAAATATCTTTTATTAATTTTGTAGCCAATGTCTGTGAAAAAACAGGAGCTGATATAGATAAGGTTAAAATAGGAATTGGAATGGATAAAAGGATTGGAATGGATTTCCTCAATGCCGGTCTTGGTTTCGGCGGTTCTTGTTTCCCAAAAGATGTTCTTGCCTTTATGTCTATTGCCCAGAAGGTAGGAATAGAACCGGTTATGCTCAAAGCAGTAGACAAAATAAATAATGAACAGAGAGAAAAATTTATAAATAAAATTAAAGAATATCTCTGTGGAGTAAAAAATAAAAATATAGCTATTCTGGGTCTGTCCTTCAAACCTGATACAGATGATATAAGGCTTGCTCCAAGTTTAAGAATTATAGAAGCTTTACTTGAAGACGGGGCAAAATTAAGATTATATGATCCTGCAGCAATGGAGAATGTGAAAGCTATTCATCCCCATCTTTATTATGCAGAAGATCCGCTTGATGCAATTAAAGATTCAAGTGCAGCAGTATTTGTAACTGAATGGAAAAAATTTAAAGAACTGGATTTTCTTACAATAAAAAATAAAACAGCATGTCATACTATCTTTGATGGTAGAAATATGTTTAATCAGGAACGTATGAGAAAACTGGGCTTCAAATATTATTCTATTGGCAGAAGTAACAGAAATAAAGAGGTGTAGGTATGTCTATTGTTATTATTACCGGCTCATCAGGCCTGGTAGGTTCGGAATGTGTAAAATTTTACTGTCAGAAAGGTTATACTGTTATAGGAATTGATAATAATTTGCGGGAATTCTTTTTCGGGAAAGATGCTTCTACAATCTGGATGAAAGAAGAACTTTTAAAGAAATTTAAGAACTTTCATCATTTTGACACAGATATAAGGGATTTTAATGGCCTATCAAAGATATTTAATGAATATAAAAAAGATATTTCTCTAATAATCCACAGTGCTGCACAACCTTCTCATGACTGGGCTGCAACGGATCCTTTTACAGATTTTTCTGTAAATGCCAGCGGTACATTGAATTTACTTGAAGCCTTTCGACATACATGCCGTGAAGCTGTATTTATCTTTGTATCTACAAATAAAGTATACGGAGACCTTCCAAACTATCTTCCTCTGAAAGAACTTGAACAGAGATATGAAATTGAAGAAAACCATCACTGGTATAATGGAATTGATGAGACTATGTCTCTGGATCATACAAAACACAGCCTTTTCGGCGTATCAAAAGCGTCGGCAGATTTAATGACCCAGGAATATGGAAGATATTTTGGACTAAAGACAGGTATATTTCGAGGAGGATGTCTTACAGGGCCATCTCATTCAGGCACAATGATGCACGGATTTCTGTCATATCTTATGAGATGCTGTATCAGTGGAAAAAAATACTTTATTTACGGATATAAAGGGAAGCAGGTAAGAGATAATATTCATTCCTATGATCTTGTAAATGCCTTCAATCATTTTTTTGAAAAACCGGGAATAGCAGAGGTATATAATATGGGAGGGAGCCGTCATTCAAATATATCCATAATGGAAGCAATAACTGTCTGTGAAGAAATTACTGGAAAGAAAATGAATATTGAATATGCGGAACAGAACAGAATAGGTGATCATATATGGTGGATAAGCGATGTTTCCAGATTTAAAAATCACTATCCTGAGTGGGAATACCGTTATAATTGCAGAGAAATTCTCCAGGAAATCTATGATATTCAAAAAAATCTGAAGTGGTGAAAAGAATGAACTATGACAGTGTATTTATAACAGGTGGGGCAGGGTTTGTCGGAAGTAATCTGGCTCTGTCTTTCAAATCTAAATATCCGGATCTCAGAGTTATTGTTATGGATAACCTCAAAAGAAGGGGGGCGGAGCTGAATATTAAAAGATTAAAAGATAGCGGAGTAGATTTTATACATGGTGATATAAGAAATCGTGAAGATTTTCCATCCATTCATTTCAGTGCCATGATAGAATGTTCTGCAGAACCTTCTGTCATGGCAGGATATAATGGAAGCCCCCTTTATGTTATAAATACAAATCTCAGCGGCACAATAAACTGCCTTGAAGAGGTAAGAAAACGTAAGGCAGATATAATTTTCCTTTCTACAAGTCGTGTTTACCCATATGATAAAATAAATAATATTAAATTTACTGAAGGTGAGAGCCGTTTTATCTGGGATAAGGAGCAGAATATTACAGGATGGTCAGAAAAAGGTATAACAGAAAAATTTTCTCTGGAAGGTCCCAGATCTCTTTACGGTGCATCAAAACTATGTTCTGAATTAATCCTTCAGGAATATATATCTATGTACGGTATAAGAGGTATTATTAACAGATGTGGCGTAATTGCAGGTCCCTGGCAGTTTGGTAAAGTTGATCAGGGAGTCTTTACCCTGTGGATGCTCTACCATTATTTTAAAAAAGATGGCTTAAAATATATAGGGTTTGGAGGTAAAGGTAAACAGGTAAGGGATCTTGTTCATATTGACGATATATTTGAACTTCTGGATATAGAACTAAAAGGAATTGATAAATTTAATGGTAAGGTTTATAATACAGGAGGAGGTCAGAAAGAAAGCCTGTCCCTTCTGGAAGCTACAGAAATATGCCGGGAAATTACAGGGAATAAAATAAATATAGATATAGATTTAAATAACAGGCCGGCAGATCTAGCAATCTACACAGGAGATAACAGTCTTATAATGAAGGAGTCAGGATGGTTCCCGAGAAAAATAAAAGAGAAAATTTTAGAAGATATATACAGATGGATAAAATCTGAAGAGAAATTTATAAAAACCACTCTGTTCTGATGAAAAAAGGAGAGTATCTTTGAAAATAGTACTGTCAAATCCTCCCTGGTATAAAGGTAATTCCTTCGGAGTAAGAGCCGGTTCAAGGTGGCCACATTTTACTGAAGTTCCCTATCTTCCCTTTCCTTTTTTTCTTGCCTATAGTGCAGCACTTCTGGAAAAAAAAGAAAAAGACCTTCTTGTTATTGATTCTCCTGCAGAAAAATTGAAAAATGAAGAATTTATAGAAAAGATAAAGTCCTTCTGTCCGGATCTTTTACTTATGGAAGTTTCAACTCCCTCTATCATTGACGACCTTTACCTTTCAAAAGAAATAAAGAAAATACTGACTGACACAAAAATAGCTTTCTG
This sequence comes from uncultured Synergistia bacterium, assembly GCA_937888925.1. The sequence continues at coordinate 27,590 of CALARM010000306.1, forward strand.
TGGCCCCCATATTCTGATGCAACAGGAAGAATTCCTTGAAGAAAACTCTTCTGTAGATTATATTCTTTACGGGGAGTATGAATATACTCTTCTTGAACTTGCAGAACATATGGAACATGATAAATCTCTTGAGAATATTTCCGGCTTAATCTATAGAAAAAATAAGGAGGTTATAAAAAATTCTCCCAGACCTCTAATTGAAAACTTAGATGACCTTCCATGGCCTGCAAGACATCTTTTCCCTCTTATGAAATACTGTGATGAAGCCTATGGAATCCCCGGACCATCTTTACAGATGTGGGCAAGCAGAGGCTGTCCCTATGGATGTATTTTCTGTTTCTGGCCCCAGGTTATGTATGGAGGTAATAAATATAGAACAAGAAATCCTGCAGATATTATAAAAGAAGTCAAATTTTACATAGATAAATATCCTTTTAAATCTTATTTCTTTGATGATGATACCTTTAATATAGGGAAAAATAGAATGAAGGAAATATGTAAAGAAATAAGAAAGAACGAAATTGATCTGCCATGGGCAATTATGGCAAGAGCAGATACTATGGATCTGCACACTCTTGAGGAAATGAAAAAAGCCGGTCTGAGCGGTATAAAATACGGTGTAGAATCCGGGGTTCAGGAAATAGTAAATAAAGCCTGTAAATCACTGGATCTGAATAAAGTAAAAGAAGCAGTAAAACATACAAAAGAACTCGGTATTCACCTTCATCTAACCTTTACTTTCGGCCTCCCTGGAGAGACAAAAGATACTATAAAGAAAACAATTAATTTTGCTCTTTCTCTTGATCCTGACACTTTACAATTTTCAATTATGACCCCTTTTCCGGGAAGTAAATATTTTGATCTTCTGGACAGTAAAGGATGCATCCTGACAAAAGACTGGGCAAAATATAACGGCACATGCAGTGCTGTTATGAAGACAGAAAATTTAACACCAGAAGATCTTGAAGAATCTCTCAGAGATGCCTATGATCTCTGGAGGGCTCATCTTGTTAAAAGAAATTTTAAAGAAAAAAAAATTTATTATATAAAAAAAGGGTTAATGAATCCAGGAAAATCATTAAAAATTCTCAAAGATTTAGTTTTTTCTAAATTCAAAAAGGATAAATAGTTTAATGAAAGAAGTCAGTTTTTATGTACCATGTTTCAATGCAGAAAATTATATAGGAGAATGTATTGAAAGTATAGAAAAACAGACCTATCCTGTAAAGGAAATTATTCTCGTTGATGACGGTTCTACCGATAGGTCTGTTGAAATAATTTCTTCCTATCCTTCAGTAAAAATAATAAAAAAGAAAAAAAATCAGGGACTGGCTTCTGCAAGAAATACAGGCATTGAAAACTGCAGCGGAGAATTCATAGCTTCCTGTGATTCTGACGTCAGTCTACACAGAGACTGGCTTATGAAAATAATGGAAAATTTTTCACAAGATAATCTGGCAGGAGCCGGAGGTAAAGTTATCGAGAGAAACAGAGATAAAATGGCAGATAGATGGAGAAGTCACCATCTTATACAGCACTGGGGGGATAAAAAAATTATAAATCCCGGGTTCCTCTTCGGTGCAAATACCGTTTTCCATAAAGATACTCTCCTGAAAGTGGGTAAATATAATGAACTCTACAGAACAAACAGAGAAGATGTGGATCTCTGCGAAAGAATAAAAAAATCCGGTACTATGATACTTTATGAGCCAGAAGCCTTAGCAGAACATATAAGAACAGATACTGTAAAGTCAGTAATAAATACCTATTACGGATGGAAAAAATATGATTACCGCCAGAATAACAGCTTTTACGATAATTTTCTTCTTCTTAATGGAAAAATCAAATTCAGTATAAATGTCTGTTATGATATGACTAACAGTGATATAAAGAAAAATTTTATGGATATGATTTACCCGACAGTATTAATAATGTATCGATTTATCCTGAAGGATATAAAAGAATGTAAAGAAAATAGAAATGAATTAATAATAGCTTATCTGGCTATAAAGAATATTTTACTCCATAATAACTCTATAGCTTCTGAACTAAAAGATAAAATTCAGGAAGATATTACAGATTTGATCCCGGAAAATCATAGAAGGAATATTTTAAATGAATATATTGATAAAAATACTTTTATAGAAAAAATGAAAGAAATTTTTAAAGATTTTCATATTAACTTTATATCAGGACTTTACAATTTGATTGAAGATAGAACGGAACGAATACCATCTCTGTATAATATGAAAAATCCCATTACAGATAACAAAGAAAGAGTTAAAAATTTCATACAGTCCAGGGCAGGAACGTCAAGACGTTTTGTCATATGGGAAAAATTTCGTAAAATGAGTGAAAAAAGTTATTTAACAATGAAACATTTTTCTTATTCTTTATTAAAAAAACCTTCTGTTAAAGAGAGAGACTTTTTCTGGGAGCTTGTAAGAAAATCAAGTAATATGTTTTAAAATATGAAATATGTACTATACAATCTAAAAGATATTATAAAAAATAACATTAAATTTATTTATCGATTTCTTCTTTACAGGAGAATGGCCGAAACTATACAGATAGAACCTACAACTCGTTGTATGTTCAATTGCAGTATCTGTTCACGTAACAGCCTCAGGAAGGAAAGAGTAAATAAAGATATGGACTGGGAAACATATGAAGCTATATTAGATTACCCTTATATAAAAAAAATGAGATTTCAGGGAATGGGTGAACCCTTTTTTAATATTAAACTTCTGGATATGTTAAAAAGTGCTAAAAAAAGAGGAATATATACAATAATTACATCTACCGGCTTCTTTCCTCCAGAAAGCCCTCCTATTGAAGAATTTATTCCTTATTTAAATGAACTATGGCTCTCTATAGATAGTTTTTCCGAAGAGAAAGAAGTTAAAAGGAATCCCATCCATACAATAAAAAAACTTAATTCTATAAAAATACCTGCCTCTTTTATGTGGGGGATTAACTTTGTAATAACCTTTGAAAATCTTCAGGAATTGGACTATTTCGAGAATTTTTTCATAAGCTATAAGCCGGATCTACTGTGTTTTGCAGAAGTAGAAAACTGGTATCTACCTTCACAGGGGGAGATATATAAGAAATCCCATGAATTTGCAAAAAAAACAAAGGAATCATCAAAATTGATTTCTAAAAAATTATATGATATACGACAAAAGATCTCCGCCAAAAAATTCTATATTTCTGATCTGAAACCAAGAAAAAACTCCTGTCTCTGGCCTGTAACAGGTATTTTCATCACATATGACGGTTATGTAACTCCATGCTGTATACGTATGGATCCTGATGTAATTAATTTCGGAAATATCCGTAAAAAACCATTGATTGAAATATTAAATGGTGGTAAATACAATGATTACAGAAAAGCTCTTCTATTCAGAAAGCCTTATTCTTGCTGTGATTTCTGTCCTTTATAGAGAGAATATTTTATGGAAAAAATAGCTGTTATTATAGTAAACTGGAATAAAAAAGAATATCTGGACAGACTCATGAATAGTTTATTTAAAATAGATAACCCTCCTATAGATATTACCGTCGTAGACAATGCATCTACAGATGAAAGTATTACTTTTATAAAAGAACATTATCCACATATCAATCTTATTGAAAACAGTACAAACCTTGGAGGGACAGGTGGATTTAATACAGGTCTTAACTATGTAATAGAAAAAGGTACTTATCTTTATGCCTGGCTTTTAGATAATGATGCAGAAGTAGAAAGTGATACTCTGGTTAATCTCTATAATACTATGAAATCTGACAGAAATATAGCTCTATGTGGCTCAAAAATAGTAGATCCTGAAGATAAAAAAACCATAGTAGAAACAGGTGGTATCATTTCCTGGACAGGTGCAACAACTATGGCTCAAAACAAGGGTAAATGTAAGGAAGAAGTTTCAGTTATTATAGATGTAGACTATGTAGCAGCATGTTCTGTTCTGGTAAATATAGAGATAGTAAAAAAAATCGGCATAATGGATGAAAAATTTTTCCTTCTCTGGGATGATATAGAATGGGGATGGAGATTTAAAAAATATGGATATAGAGTATGTGTTTCCTGTTCCTCAACAGTCTACCATCCTGATTTCTCAAATCAAAGGGATTCCTATGTAAAACGTTACTATTCATCAAGAAATGCCCTTTATTTTTTCAGGTCTGCAGAAAAAGGAAAATATTTTAAAAATTCTTTGAAGAGAACAATTTCTATAAAATTATTTTTCAAACTTGTAGGGGAAATTTCTCAAAGTGAAGCGACACAGAGAGGTATTAAAGATTTTAAAGATAGTAAAACAGGAAAAATAACAGGAGACATAATATTAACAAACATTTACAATTGGGAAAAACTTAATCAATTCGACATAAAAATGTTTAATAATAAAACAATATTGCTTATCCCTGAAAGTTATGAACAAACAAAAACACTGATAAACAAATATCCACATATTAAATGGCTTCTCCTTGTGGATAATTTGCATAAAGATCAGTATAAAAAATTAGGTTCGGAAATACTTACGTTTAAGGATAACATAAAAGATATGATATATATCTGTTCTGTGTTAAAAAAGAAAGGAATCTCTCTGGTTTTAATCTATAAAAGTGTATTTCCTGTAATAGCAGCTTTACTTAATATTGATTATTCTTTAATATTATACAGAAATAAAGGTTATTATAAAAAACAAAGAGATATTTTTATGCTAGTAAAATTAATTTTAATTAAACTGTATAGCAGTATAATTTAACAAGATGCAATAGAGGAACTACTATGAAAATAATAGAAAAATTACTTGATAAAATAAAAATAATTACCGAACGAAACTTAACACTGAAAAGATTATATAGAGGTTTTTTGATAAGATTTTTGAAGAGAACATTTAATTTATGGGAAATCTTTGGTTTTCATATTATACCTATTTACTGCTATTCACCCATACCTGACACAAAAAATTTAAAAAATTCTTTATGGACAAATATATCAGAATGTACAGGTATAGATTTTAATGAAAAAAAACAGTTAGAACTCTTAGAAATTTGTTTACAAAATTTTAACAAAGAATATAATAATTTTCCCATGGAACAGACTTCTATACCTTATGAGTATTATAGAAGAAATGGTACTTTTTCAACTGTAGATGCAGAAATTTTATATTCCTTTATAAGATATTTTAAACCAAAGAAGATCATTGAAATAGGCTCAGGTAAATCTACCTTTCTGTCTGCCCAGGCTATTATAAAAAATAAAAATCTTGATAGTACATACACATGTAACTTCCTTACAATTGACTTGAACATGCCTAAAGTCATAGAAAATGGTTTTCCAGGTTTAACAAGGGTAATAAATAAAGAAGTTCAGGATGTTTCTATGTCAGAATTTACCGATTTAAAAGAAAATGATATTCTATTTATTGATTCAAGTCATATATTAAAAACGGGAAGTGATGTGCAATATGAATATCTTGAAATATTGCCAAAACTTAATAAAGGTGTGATTATTCATGCTCATGATATATTTATTCCAAGTGAATACCCTAAAGATTTTATATATAAGAGACATGAATTCTGGACAGAACAATATTTAGTTCAGGCATTTTTAATGTTTAATAAAGATTTCGAAATATTATGGGCAGGAAATTATATGAATTTAAAATATCCTGAGAAACTGGAAAGCGCTTTTAAAACCTATATAAAACATCATAGCTGGCCTGTAAGCCTCTGGATGAGAAAAATAAAATAATCAGTGTGTTAATTTCTTAAAACTCTCTGCCAGAACCAGATCTTCAGGATATGTAATTTTTATATTTTTTTCTTCCCCGTATACAATATATACAGGGGCAAGTTTATATCTCATTACCAGGCTGCAGTCATCGGTAAATTCTATATTATCATTTAAGGCAAGTCTGTGAGCTTCTTTTATAAGGCCAGTTTTAAAGGCCTGTGGTGTCTGAACCCTCATAAGATATTTTCTCTGAGGTATCTCTTCTATGATATTCTGACTGTTAACTTTTATTATTGTATCCACACATGGTATTCCTGCTGCCACTGCATTATACACTTCAAGAGCTTTTACACAATCTTCTATAATCCTGTGTGATACAAAAGGTCTCACTCCGTCATGAATAAGAACAGAAGCATCATCAGATTGTATAAAATTAATGCCTGCATAAGAACTTTCTCTTCTTGTTTTACCTCCGTCCAGAAGATGTTTAACTTTTTTATATTTATTCTTTGCCAGTATTTCCTCCATCAGATCTCTGAATAGTGGATTACATACCAGAATTATTTCATCTATATATTTGTTCTCTTCAAATGTGTCTATAGTATGTTCAATGATTGTCTTTCTGCCTATTTTTATAAACTGCTTCGGCACTTCATTTTTCAGTCTTTCTCCACTTCCCGAAGCCAGTATAAGTCCGTATACCATTTTAAAAAATCTCTGCTTTGAATACATTACCCATGTCTTCCGAGAGTTTCCTCCTGTTCAGATGTTCTCTCACATAATCTCTGCCCCGTCTCCCCATTTCCTTACACTCTTCTCTGTGTTCGAGGCACCAGGTAAGCTTTTCTGCCATAGATTTATGAGCTCTATCAAGTGTAAATCCACAGCCAGCACTTTCTATAATCTTTGATGTATCTCCTTCTTCCGATACAAGCAGTACAGGTTTACCAAGAGACAGATAATCCAGAACCTTGTTCTGTAACAGAAGTTTTCCTGTAGGAATAGGAGGATATATTGCTACAGTGACATGAGCAGTATTCAGGTATTGTGCCATTTGCTGTCTCTGTCTCATACCGAGAAAATGCATATTATTCAGATTTTTTTCCATGGCATAATTTATAAGTTTCTCTTTTTCCGCTCCTTCACCTATAAATACAAAGGCAAATTTATCCGGTTCTTCAAGTAATTCTGCTGACTTTAACAGGTCATGAAGATAATTGAATTTACCTATGGCTCCCACATGCATAACTATGAATTTATCAGAGAAAATCTTCATATCTTCAGGTATTGCACTATCTTCGGAATAATCTGTCATAATTTCATCCACACCATTGTGTACAATATTTATCTTTGATGGATTAATACCGCGGGAAACTATATAATCTGCATATCCCTGTGTTATGACTACGATCCTGCATGCTGTATTATAGAGGAATTTCTCAAGGCACGAAGCAATATATATTATCAGCCTGTTTTTCACAAGACCCATTTCAACTGCTGCCTTTGGCCATAAATCCCTTACTTCCAGGATAAAAGGTATACCCCTGAGTTTACTTATTAGATAACCTGCAAGGGCAGTAAGCAGTGACGGAGATGTAGTAAGAAGGAGGTCACATGATTTTGTCTTCATTGAAGCTATGAGAGAAAGTAAAAGGAAGGAAATATAACAGAATATTTTTCCGAGAAACCCTTTTCTGTACGTAACAGGTATATGAACTCTTATAAGATTTATTTTCCCAGGCACAAGTTCTTTTTCCTGAAAAATACCTTTAAAATCAGGGAAGGTCTTACCTGTAAGATAATTCAGAGACCCGCCTATAATGGTAAATTCATAGCCTTTTTCAAGAAGATATTTAAACATGGCTATATGCCTTACCTCACCCGGTTCGTCTTCTTTTGTAAAAAATTGATGTATAAAAAGTATTCTCATAACCCTTCTCCTCTTAGTAAAACAGAAAAAGTTTTATATATTATGGATATATCATAACAGAGTATTTCCAGAGCATTCAATTTATCTATGTTCTTTAAATATTCATATTCCAGAGATGAATAGACCTGAGTGTTACCCAAATCAGCAAAGGATTTATTCATCTGAACAGTGCCTGTCACACCTGCCCGTAAAATCTTTTTTGCTATCATACCATGTTCCAGGGACTTATAAAATAAAGGGGGAGGAAGAGGACGGGGGCCGACAAAAGTCATATGCCCTGCCAGGATATTAAATAACTGTGGCAATTCGTCCAGATACCATTTTTTCAAAAAATTTCCAAGAGGTGTAAGCTCTCCCACTATATATCCTTCCCCTTCTGCAAGATCTCTTCTGTAAGACAGAAAAATTCCTTCGCCATTTTGAATATTAAGGCTTCCGGGACAGGCAATATTAAATTTACAAATCATAAAAGGTCTGCCCTGAGATATACGTTTTTCAAGTAAAAAACAGGCTCTTTTATACTCATTTTTTATTATGCCTTCAATAATTATAGACACAATTATAACTATAAAAGGTAATAAGAGTATTAAAATAAGTAAAAAAGAAATTATTCTGTCAAAAAAATATTTCAAATACATTCTGTCATCGTAAGAATTTTTGTAATGGCTGTTTTTTTCCATAATTATATATTCTAACACGTAGTCTCAGTTCCTTTATATAAAAACTGGCAGTACATATATTCACAGGCTACTGGCCAGTAAAATAATTACAGGGGTGCATAAAATACACCCCTGTATAACGCATGGTAAAATAATTAATTCATATCTAAAATTTCATCGGCAAGATCTACATACTCGAGGCCTTTTTCTATAATCAGCTGGCCTGCCGCCTGTTTTTGCGTGCCGCTCTGTATGAGCTTCATTCCTTCTGCTTCAAGGTCTTCACCCTGCTGAACCATATCCCGGCCTGCTTCTCCGATTGCTTTGCCTTCAGCCTTCATTTTCTGAGCTTCTTTAAGCATTTCAAGGCCTTTCTTCTCCAGTTCCTTACCTCTTGCTTCCAGTTTGGAACCGAATTCTATACGGTCAAGGGATTTCTGTTCATCACTCTGAAGTTTTTTCTCACTATTAAGGCTTTCTTTTATCATAGAAAGACCGTCTTCTTCTTTCTTTCTTGCTTTACTTTCTGAAGAAAGACCTTCCATTAATTTCCTGAACCCTGCAAGCGTTCGTGTTTTATGTTTACCTTCTGCTTTTAAAGAGTTATTTATGGCAGAAAGACCGTCATGTTCCATATCCTTTGCCTGACTTTCAATCTCCATGCCGCTGTCAAAAAGAGAAAGTCCAAAATCTTCGCTCTTATGACCTTTAAATTCAATGTCTCTTCCGTATCTTATCATATCAAGGCCGTCTTCTTTAAGACCAAAACCTTTTTCTTTCAGAACTGTTCCTTCTTTTTCATCTTCCCGTGCCTGTGTTTCTTTCTTCTCTGACATAGAGAATTTCCTGTAAGCCTTTCTGCCGAGCTTATGGGCAAGAGAAAATTCCCTCTTTGCAGAAAGTTCATGTATAAATGCTTCATGAGATAGCTGGAGAGCTTCCATTCTTTCTTTTTGAGCAAGAGCCATGTTATCTATAGCCTGCAGTTCATCGGCAAGACTCTCTTTTTTATTGCAGAGAGCCATTTTCATCAGATGAAGCTTTTCTGCCGTCTGTCCCATCTGACATCCTAAAGGTGTCATAGGAGGGAAAGGAGTGAAAGGATTGGGAGCCATAAACATCATGGGAGGACAGAAAGCCATCACGGGATTGCAGCAGCATGCCGGCCCTGTACATAAGGACTGAGCCTTATTATAAAGCTCTTCTGCCTTATGATCATGCCTCATAGATGCAAGGACTTTATTATTTACGGCACTCAAACGGGAGAACTGATGTTCTTTTATACTATCTGCCTGTGCCTGATCATGTTCTGCTTCTTTCAATTCTTTTTTGCCTTCAGCCTTATGTGTTTTCGCTTCAAATTTAAGAGATGTAGCCTCTTCTCTTAGCATACCTGCATGAGCAAAGCCGACCTGTGCATCCCGGAGCAATTCATCTCCTTTAAGAAGGGATTTATTGCCGTCTTCATAGAGACTTCTTCCCTCTTTCTTTATGTGTTCTCCTTTTTTCTGGCTGTGAAGACCTGAAGATATATAATATCCGCCTGCATCCTGGAGGGATTCTCCATCTCTTTCAAGCTCGATGCCGGCTTTCAGTTCTTCTGCGCCTGAAGCTTTTCTATTTTCATGGAGTCTCTCTCCGGCAATACTGTCACCTATAATCCCTGCTGCTTCTTTTTGTTTACTTTCTGCTTTTATCTCCCCGTCTATTCCCTGTGCCAGTTTTTCTGTGCCTTTTAATTTTTTCTTTTCCAGGGATCCTTCTTTTGAGATAGTTTCTTCCATGAGGGAAATACCTTTATGCTGAACTTTTTCTCCTAGACTGTCCATAGAGAGACCACTGTTAAGATTTACAAGTCCTTCATCTCTGACTGCTGCCGAAGAGGCTTCATATGCTTCTCCAAGACCTATATAAGTGTTACCGAGAGATTGAAGATCCTTTCCGTCACCCTGTGATTGAATACCGTCTTCTACAAGTTTTCCGCCGTCTGATTTCATGGAAAGACCTTTTTTTATATCTTCAAGTCCTTCTTTTCTCAATCCGGCAGATACTTCGAAAACATCGGTACTTTCCAGTATAGATTTTGATTGTTCTGTCTTTGGTTTTGCCTTAATAAACTGTCCCTGGCCTGTCAGCTTTATATTTTTAAGAGGATCCATAGTTTTAGCTCCTTTACAATCTCAAAAGTTCATGAAATTTCCCCTTTATAAGAATATCATATAATAGATTTTTTTGTAATTCTTATTTGTTAAAATTTTGTTAATTTTTTTTCTTAATCTTTTTTGAAGACTAAAAAAAATCACTTTCCAGTGGTTTCAGATGAATTAAATTCTTTGCAATTTGATTTTCAATAAACAATGCCTGACTCATCTCCGGTAAATTATAAAGAATTACTATTTTTTTATTGTTTTTTAAAATTATATTTACACTGTGATGTGTATAACTATCAGACTTGCATTTCTCAGAACAAACCTCATGTATATCAGATATATTAATATTCTGCTCAGGAACTCCCGGCAGTGGGCCGTTACTTATGGAAATATTTGTGTCATTCAATCTGATAACAGTCTTATTTATAAAAGTGCTGAAAGAACCATAAAGGATTAATACACTTACAAGTAAAAGCAAAATAAAAACTGCTGAAGGTATTCCGGCACCACCCAGATAAATAACTGTGAGACCTGAAATAAAAAAAAGGGAAAAACAAAAACTTAAAAGCCAGTTAAAATAATACCATTTATAAGTTAATACTAAAGTATCTCCATTCAGTTCAACTGCCATATTCTCCGGTAGATATGACAAAGGGTCTTCTTTATATTTTGATGCCAATTCCGGTATATAATTAAAAGTGATAGCGCTATGGCACTTACAACATATAGTAGATTTCTCAGAAATACTGGCTCCGCATTTTATGCAATACATAATCGTTCACCATTAAAGATCTTCTGTACGGGCATAAATAAATCCTGTGTGATTGTGATATAATAAATTTGAGGGATTCATTATGAAATATTTTCTTATATTTATCTTAATATTAGTCTCTTATATAAATGCTTTTTCATCAAATAAAATTACTCTTTACATAAACAACAAGCCTGTAGATACGGAAATATTTTTATTACAGGATAATAAACCTGCTGCTTCTGCAGAAATACTCGCTTCAGAATTTAAATTAAATTATGACAGTAATTCAAAGGTTTTATATTTTGGAAATAAAATTTTCAAAGGGGAAAAAATAGTAAAAGGTAATATAGTTTTTATTTTCCTGAAAGATTTCGCCGCTTTTGCAGAATTAACCTATTTCTATGATGAAAAAGCCAGAACTGTAGATCTGAGAAATTTTAATGTAAGACTTCAACAGAAGATTAATAAAGATATTCCGGAACAAACAACTGCTGCAGAAAAAAAAGGGGATGAAATAAAAATAACCTGTGAAAGAACAGAACAGGGAAAAGATAATACCTTTATTGTTTATGCTGCTGTTCAAAATATTTCGGATTCAATTCTGGATATGGTAATGGTAAACTGCACATTTATTCATCCGGCAGGACAGATAATAGACAGACAATCCATCTGTCTGAATACTATGCATCCCGGAGATTACAGAGAAATTTCCTTTTCCACACAAAAACCTCCGGCAGATCCGGGGGCAAGTGAAGGAGGACTTTTCTATGGTTCTGTAACAATTCCCGGAAGAGGAACCTGTTCTTCTGTGGGACTTTCCGGAGGAACATTAGCCGCACAACAGCTTATTACGCCTGATTATAAATTATCAACAGGCTATAAAGTAAGAAATAATTAATCCATTTTCTTCTTAAATTTCCTTACACTCATAGTAAATATAAACATAGCAATGAATACCATAGGAATTAATTCCGGATAAA
>CALARM010000307.1 GCA_937888925.1 uncultured Synergistia bacterium
AAGGAGAGATCCAGGGGGATAGACCTTGAAGTTATTAATAAAAGCAATAGTCAGTCTGCTACTTATAGGATATTGTATCCTTCTATATATTTTTGGTAACCTTGTTGCTACAGCAGGTATATCGGTTTTTATTTTCGGTTGCCTTTATGAGTTTTATGGCTTATGTGAAAAACTGCAGTTAAAGCCTCTTAAGATATTGGGCTTATCAGTAACATTTTGCTTAATCTGTGAAGCTTATATAAATAATCTGGAAGGTATGTTACATATTCTTCTCCTTACTGTTTTCCTGACATTTTTAATAGTTGTTCTGAATAAAAATCATGGACATAATGCTTTCCTCGATGCTTCTGTAACTATTTTTGGTCTTGTTTATATAGTTTTTCCCATGTGCCATCTGATTTTACTGTGTGTTCACCCTTCTACCGGAAGGCCGGGAGGGACAGATTTCTTTATATTTATCATATTCTGTAATTCCGTATGTGATATGTGTGCAAACGGTATAGGTTCATGGTTTGGAAAAACGAAGATGTTGTCCCATGTAAGCCCGAGCAAAACCGTAGAAGGAACAGTGGGTGGAATAATTATGGCAGTTCTTGTATCTATTCCTGCAGGTTATCTTATAAAATTTCCTCTTATTCACAGTTTACTTTCAGGTTTAACTATTGCTGTGTCAGGAGTTGTCGGAGATTTCAGTGAATCTCTTATAAAAAGATGTGCCGGAGTAAAAGATACAGCCAATGTATTTGTTGAACATGGCGGTATGATGGATAGATGTGACAGCCTTTTTATGAGTTCTTTTTTCTTTTATTTCTATTTGCATTATTTTTTCTGGTATAATTAATATTTAAGGAAGGTTCAAATATTTAATGAAAGCAATATCAATTTTAGGTTCTACCGGCTCAATAGGAAGGCAGACTATTGAGGTTATTTCTGCTTTCCCGGAAAAGTTCAGAGTTACAGGACTTGCTGCAGGAAGTAATATAGAACTCCTGGCGGAACAGATAAAAGAGTTCAGGCCTGAAATAGTATCTGTAGGGGAAGAAAGATATATAAAAAAATTAAAAGGAATGCTCACGGAATATGTTCCGCAGATTTATTCCGGATTGAATGGACTTATAAAAGTAGCAGCATATAAAGAAACAGACCTTGTACTACTGGCTGTTGTTGGCCATATTGGTCTTTTACCTGCCATTAAAGCCATAGAGGAAGGAAAAGATATTGCCCTTGCAAATAAAGAAACTCTTGTTACAGGAGGAGAGCTTATAGAAGAGCTTCTGAAAAAGAAGAACGTGAAAATTTTACCTGTAGACAGTGAACACAGTGCTATATTTCAGTGCCTTGCCGGTAATTCAAAAAGTGACATATCAAGAATTATACTTACTGCATCAGGGGGGCCTTTCAGACATATGGCACAGGAAGATTTCACTTCGATTACCCCTGAAGATGCTCTGTCACATCCTACATGGAATATGGGAAAGAAAGTTACTGTAGATTCTGCTACTTTGATGAATAAAGGTTTTGAAGTTATAGAAGCCAGATGGTTATTTAATGTACCTGCAGATAATATTCAGGTCTTAATACATCCCCAGAGTATAGTTCATTCTCTTGTAGAGTTTAAAGATAAATCTGTTATGGCCCAGTTGAGTCCTCCTGATATGAGGCTTCCCATACAGTACGCTCTCACTTACCCTGAACGATGGGACGGAACAGGATTAAAATCTCTTGATCTTATTCAGGCAGGGAGGCTTGAGTTTTATCCTCCCGATACAGATAAATTTCCCTGCCTTTCTCTTGCTTATAAGGCTATAAAAGAAGGAGGAACCAGACCGGCAGTTCTTAATGCTGTAAATGAAGTTGCAGTTTCAGCTTTTCTTGATAAAAAACTTCTTTTTAACGAAATTCCTGTGCTTATTTCACAGGTTGTAAAAGAACATATAAATCAGGATGGAAAATCTATTGAACATATATTAAGTGATACATACTGGGCTACGAACAGAGCAAAGGAAATTTTAAATGGATATTGAAAAAATATTATGTGGATTTGAAATGTGTAAAGACTACGCTTCACGTATTACGCATTACGCATTACGATTAATTTAAGAAGGGAGTTAATAACTTTGTTACTATATAATCTTGCAATAAGTATGACACCTCAGGATCTTGGATATTATGCAGGTGCCATATTTTTATTTGGCCTTATGATAATGGCACATGAATTCGGTCATTTTATTATTGCCAAACGTTCAGG
>CALARM010000308.1 GCA_937888925.1 uncultured Synergistia bacterium
GTATCATATTCTTTCAGTTCAGTCTTTTTTACATATCCGTTCCTTGTAGCCATGAATAGATATTTATCATCTGTAAAATCTTTCACAGGTATAACGGCAGTGATCTTTTCATTGGGAAGCATATTTACGAGATTTACAATGGCAGTGCCCTTGGCATAGCGTGTTGCATCACCAATATGGTGAACCATAAGCCTGTAACATTTACCCATATTTGTAAAGAAGAGCAGTTTATGATGTGTTGATGTAACAAATATATGTTCTACAAAATCCCCTTCTTTTGTTACAATACCTATGATGCCTTTACCGCCTCTTCTCTGGCTTTTATAGGTATTTAAAGGCATTTTCTTTATATAGCCATGATGGGTAATGGTAAGAACCACATCTGACTCTACGATAAAATCTATTTCATCCATTTCTACTTCTTCATCGACTATAACAGTTTTCCTGTCATCTGCAAACTTATCTCTTATTGCGGAAAGTTCCAGTTTTATTTCTGCCAGAAGCCTTCTCTCGCTGGCAAGTATTTCTTCATATTTTGCAATATCTTTAAGAAGCTCGGTATATTCCTGGTTTAATTTATCCACTTCAAGTCCTGTGAGACGGGAAAGCCTCATTTCCAGTATGGCATTTACCTGTTCAAGGGTAAACTCAAAGGATTCCATAAGAGAAGTTCTTGCAATATCAGGATTTTTAGAGCTTCTTATTATATGTATGACCTCATCAAGATGATCAAGGGCAATCTGAAGACCTTCCACTATATGGGCCCGTGCCTTTGCTTTATTCAGAAGGAAAGCAGTTCTTCTTTTTACTACGACCCTCCTGTGTTCCAGATAATAATGGATCATATCTTTCAGCGTAAGTATCTTCGGAGTACCATCTACAAGGGCAAGGGCATTTACATTAAAATTAGACTGGAGAGGAGTTTTCTTATAGAGCTGATTCAATACGACCTGAGTATTTACATCTTTCTTAACCTCAATAACAACCCTCATACCTGTTCTGTCAGATTCGTCCCTGAGGTCCTGTATGCCTTTTATCTTTTTATCCCTTGCAAGTTCTGCTATCTTTTCAACAAGTTTTGCTTTATTCACCTGATAGGGAATCTCTGTAATAACTATTAAATCTTTTGTACCTTTAGGATTTTTTTCAAAAGATACCTTTGGTCTCAGAGTTATAGAGCCATGACCTGTCATGTAGGCATCTCTTATACCTTTTCTGCCTATAATCTGTGCCCCTGTAGGGAAATCCGGTCCCGGCATAATATGCATGAGTTCTTCGAATGTTATATCAGGATTATCAATATACGCCACTATAGCATCAAGTGTTTCTCCCAGGTTATGAGGAGGTATTTTTGTTGCCATACCTACCGCTATACCGTCAGAACCTCCTATCAATAAATTCGGCAGAAGAGCCGGAAGCACAGTAGGTTCTTTAAGGGAATTATCGAAATTCGGTATAAACTCAACTGTATCTTTATCCAGATCCCTGAGCAATTCAAGTGTTATAGAGGAAAGTCTTGCTTCTGTATAACGATATGCTGCAGCAGGATCTCCGTCTACGGACCCGAAATTTCCATGACCGTCTACAAGAGGGTATCTCAGGGAAAAATCCTGGGCCATTCTCACAAGAGCATCATATACCGAACTATCACCATGAGGATGATATTTACCGAGTACATCACCTACGATGGTAGCAGATTTTCTGTGAGGTCTATCAGGATAAAGAGAAAGATTATCCATAGAGTAGAGTATTCTGCGATGGACAGGTTTAAGGCCGTCTCTCACATCAGGGAGTGCTCTTGCTATGATAACACTCATGGCATAATCGAGATAGGAAGATTTCATTTCATCTGTTATTGAAACAGGTATTATTCTTTTAGCAATGGTATTTGTAAACATGTAAACTCCTTCATAGAGGGTGATGGGTGATGGGTAATGGGTGATGGGTGTTAATTAACCCCACAGGCCCGTCCCACAGAACCACGAGCCCAATCTAAATATCTAAATTCTTTACTTTTTTGGCATAACGCTGAATAAATTCTTTTCTGGGCTGAACCTGGTTTCCCATAAGGATAGAAAAGATTTCTTCAGCTTCTTCGGCATCTTCTATCGATACCTGCTGAATAATTCTCGTTTCGGGATTCATTGTAGTTTCCCATAACTGGTCTGCATTCATTTCACCGAGACCTTTGTATCTCTGTATTGTATATCCGTCTTTGAACTTATTTACTGCATTATTTAATTCTTCATCATTATAGGCATAAACAAATTGTTTTTTCTTTGATACTTTATACAGAGGCGGTTGAGCTATATAAATATTTCCATTTTCCAGGAGCTGTGGCATATGTCTGTAGAAAAATGTAAGAAGTAATGTTCTTATATGAGAACCGTCCACATCTGCATCTGTCATAATTATAACCCTGTCATACCTGAGTTTTTCAAGGTCAAAATCACTTTTATCTCCATTCTCTGCAGATAGTTTCATGCCAACTCCTATGGCTGTAAACATAGATTTTATTTCTTCATTTTCCATTATTCTGTCAATTCTGGCTTTTTCAATATTCAGGATCTTACCGCGAAGAGGAAGTACTGCCTGGAAGTGTCTGTCACGGCCCTGTTTTGCGCTGCCTCCTGCAGAATCTCCTTCCACAATGTATATTTCACACTCTGAAGGATCTTTACTGGAACAGTCTGCCAGTTTACCCGGCAGTGCGTTAGAAAAACCCGGTTTGCTTCTTATTATATCTCTTGCCCTTTTTGCCGCTTCTCTTGCTCTTGCGGCCTTGCAGGCTTTATTTACTATTTCTTTTCCCGCTTTCGGGTTTTCCTCAAGGAACATGCTGAAATATTCGTCTACTATGGAATCAACAATACCCTGCATCTCACTGTTTCCGAGTTTTGTCTTTGTCTGTCCTTCAAACTGAGGGTTCGGTAATTTTACAGATATTACTGCCGTAATACCTTCTCTTACATCTTCACCGGAGAAATTTTCATCATTCGGTTTCAACAGAGCCTTTGCTCTCGCATATTTATTAATACTTCTTGTAATGGCTGATTTAAAGCCCGTAAGATGGGTGCCCCCTTCAGTGGTTTTGATGTTATTTGCAAAAGACAGGATAAAATCTTTATAAGTATCTGTATATATAAATGCTACTTCTACCAGGTTATTGTCCACTGTTTTACATATATAAACAGGTTCTGGATGAACAGGTTCCTTGCCTTCAGTAAGATCCTTTGCGAAAGAAATTATGCCTCCTTCAAAACAGAAGGTTTTACTCTCGCCGGTATTTTCATCTTCCAGGATTATGGTGAGACCTTTATTGAGATAGGCCTGTTCTTTAAGTCTCCTCTGAAGAACATCATAATTGAATTCCACTGTTTCAAAGATCTCAGGGTCAGGCTTGAAGGTTACTTTCGTACCTGTCTTATCTGTAGTGCCGTC
>CALARM010000309.1 GCA_937888925.1 uncultured Synergistia bacterium
CTTTTTCATTTGCCACATCTTTTATAGTCATGGGCTGTTTCTTTTTAATGGCAAGTCTTGCAATACCCTGTCCGAGGTTAAGGGGTTCCCTCTCTTTTAATAAATCAACAGGAAAATTAAAATTTGCCTGAACAGACCACTCGTCAGTTTCTTCATCAAGGAGCATTACAAGCCCGCTGTCTGCATTTACTGCTTTTCCCATGGCTTCAATAGTGGCTTTAAGGACTGAATTTACATGTATTGCAGACCC
The DNA here is from genome assembly GCA_937888925.1 of uncultured Synergistia bacterium. Next base: position 251 of record CALARM010000309.1, read on the forward strand.
CATAAGAGTACTGCCTTCATAAAGTATTTCCAGATCATTAACCCTTGTATTCAATTCTTTCACAAGGCTTCTCTGTTTTTCCTGAAGTTCACTGCTCTGTTCTATAAGATACCATATAAAGCTGGCAGTATCACCTCTTATAATTTCTACGGAAGAAGGTTTTTCATGTTCAATTAAGTCCAGTAATTCCGGGTCTGAAGATAACATAAAAACAAAGTGAAGGCCTTTTATTTTAAGTAATTCCCTCACATCTGTCGTAGAAAAAATATTAAGCTTCTGTGCCAGCACCATACAGGGAGAGTTTATATCCCTGTCGGCAACTCCTTTAATAGTTATATTATTATCACCAAGGAGGAATTGAATGATGGAAATGCCTGCATGGCTTGTGCCTACGACAGCAATACCTGTCGGTATGGAAGGAAGGATTTCTTTTTTCTCTTTAAGCTGGGCAGTTTTTCTGCTTTTAAGGGCTTTTTTTACAACTTCTACAAGGCTCTGAGCACTGAACGGTTTGGTTATATAGTCTGTTACACCTGCATCCCAGCCTCTTTTAAGATCTTCTTTTCTGGTTTTGGCTGTCAGCATTATTACAGGAATAGCGGCAAGTTCTTTATTTCCTTTTATTCTGCGGCACACTTCCAGGCCATCCATACGGGGCATCATAACATCAAGAATAATCAAATCAGGACTTTCACTGGAAATCTTCTTTAAAGCTGTCTCTCCGTTATAAGCGACAATAGTTTCATAACCTTCTGTATCCAGATGGAGTTGAACAAGTGTTACTATATTCTTTTCATCATCAACAATGAGAACTTTTTCTTTTTTCAAAATAGAACACCCTGTACCAACAAGGGCACGGCTGTTTACCGTGCCCTTATAAAATTCAATCTATTCTTTCCATTATAAATATTGTTTCAAATCTTCAATAGTCTTTTTTATATCAAGGCGGAGAATACCGAGATTAACATCATCACCGAGTAAAACTACGAGTATGGCAACTGAATTACATAATATTAATTTGCCCATAGTACCTTCTACCATTACCATGTCAAGTTCCCCCTGATTGAGCTCTTCCATGGAACTCTCTGCAGAGGTAAAAACTCCTGCTACAATAGCTCCAACAAGATCTGCATTAAAGTATGTGGGAACAACACTATCTATAACCAGTCCATCTCTGCCTACTATTAAACTCCCTATCACACCCGATGTTTTATTAAGTTTTTCTAAACACTCCTTCATTTTATTAACTCCAATCTTTCATGTTAGCAATTCAGCCTGTCAGCAGTTTACCGACATGCTGAATTACTTATATATCAAGAAGTAAATTAACAACTCTTCCTGCTGCATTCAAATCTGTAGATAAAGCCTGAGTGATCCCTTCATCCTGTACCAGAGTACATAATATAACACGGCCGCTTTTAGAACATATTATATTAACGTCTTTATTATTAACCTGTGATTTAAATATGTATCTATCAATTTCTCCAAGATTTAACCTTAAAACAGTATCTTGAGCTGCATGATAGATATAGGTAAGATAGGCTATCCACTCTTCGGAAGAAAATTTATTTGAAAGAGATGAACTTATTAACAAACCTTCATCGGAACCAATAAGACCATTTACTATATCAGAATTTTCCTGTAATGTCTTTAAAAATTTCGTCATCATCTGTTCACTGGTTTCACTTTCCCTGTCAAATTTTTTCGTTAATTCATTCAATCTCTTCTCTACTTTACTTTCATCATATTCAGGTTTATCATCTATAAGAGAAGCAAGAACGAATTCTTTTGACATATTTACAAGAATTTTTCCTTCCATTGCTTCAACAACCATACTGACCGGCTTGTTTATACCCATAGATTTTACTGCACGGGTCAGTCTTCTGTCCAGTTCCACAGATGTAGCTGCAATAATTTCAGCTTTTTTCGTATCATTCAATGTGGTAGTGATGATAAATCCCTCATTACTGGCCAGTGTACTACCTTTAATGCCTTCAAGCTCATCCAGAGGTTTTATAGAAGATTTAATAGCAGTCACACTCTTTCCGGTTACTCCGTCACGGGCAATATTATCTATGACCTCCTGAGCTGTAATAGTTCGTATCATATCGGCAGAAGTATCACTTACAGATATATCAGTTACACCTTCTTCTATAGGTATATCATCAAGAGAAAATCCTTCATCAAGGAAACTCATAGCTTCATCAAAGCTGAAATCTGGCTCACTCCCGGAGATTTCTCCCATCATATCGGTGTCCATCATATCAGAGCCCATCATATCAGTATCCAGATCCATTATGTCAGTATCCATTATATCAGAACTATCAAATTTCATAAGATCTTCATCTTTTGAAGAAGAAGAGTCAAGGAGCATATTAACGTCTGCAAGATCTGAGAAATCCTCCACATAGAGAGACACTTCTTCCTTTACTCTCAATGGAATAACTTCTACAGGTTTCTTTTCTTCTATTTTTATCAGATCTTCCTTTATCATAGCTTCAGGTATGAGATCTTCAGGTTCATCAGACGACAGATCTTCAGGTATGAGGTCTTCCAGTTCTTTCTCTATTAAATCCTCTTCTTCAGGTTTTATCTTTATTATTTCTTCAATTTCTTCTTCTTCCTCTGTCTTCTCTGCTTCAAGTCCGA
>CALARM010000310.1 GCA_937888925.1 uncultured Synergistia bacterium
TATTTTTCAGGGCTTTTAAAAAGCCTGAAGCTCTATAATTGACAATATTTCCGCTCTTTCTGTCTATTATAAAAATATAGGAATTGAAAAATCCTGACGCAGTGAATATAAAATATTTTTCAGTAATTCCTTTTTTCCAGTGTTTTAAACTTAACACAGGTATATGTTTTATTTTGCTTATATGAGGTGAAAAAATTACGCCTATTTCGTCAGGATTATCAAGTTTTTTTAGAGATATACACCCTTTGCAGAAGAATTTTTTGTTGATCTCTTTTATACATTCGGTACAGTAACGTTCATGACATAGATTACACTGTGTAAAATGAATATTACAGCACGGTTTTCCACACCCGGCACAGATACTTCCGTGATCCTTACAGACCTGTTTTTTGCACAGATGACAGATGTCGCTGTGAGCATAACAGAACCTCTCTTTACATTGATAACATGTTGTTATGTGAGATTTGCAGAAATTTTCCGAACATTTTTTACATTTTTCCGTACATTTATTGCAGAAATCTTCACCACATGTCAGACACTTAACGGAATGTTTTGAATAACAGTAGTATTTATTACACATCTGACATAGAGTGCCGCAGTCATCACATATGTTTTCATTGCATATAAAACATTTATTTAATGGTTTACAGATTGAACAGCTTTCTTTTTTACAACACTCACAGGGGGGAACACAGCAGTTGCCCAGAACATGTCCTTCATGGCTGCAAACAGTAAAAGCTCTGGCTTCTTTTTTACATGCTTCACATGATGGGAGAAACAGTTTTCCTCTTACCAGGTCTTTTTTAAACTGAATTATTTTTCTTCTGTCATCTTTTGAAATGACACATTGAAAACCTATGGCAGGTATGAACACTTCTCTGAAATTTATAAGTGATATGGCTGTTTTTATAGCATGTTTTTTTATCAGTTCCTCTTTTTTTTGTTTTAGTTCCATAGTGAGTTCTTCAAGGACAGGAAAAGCTTCATCTTTATACTTTTTCTTTGCATATTCCCTTTCTTTTCCATAATATGACTCAAGCCTTAAAAGAGAATTATGTAAAAATTTCTCCTGTTCTTCTTCTATTATTTTTGCCTGAAGTTTTATTTTGGACATAACCAGTTCCCTTGCATACTCAAAGGCTTCTTCTCCGTTAAGAGGAAAATTTCTATAAATAAATCCTTCCTGTGGTTCATAGGAATAATCTGTAATGGTATTTAAATCCAGTTCTACCTCGCTGTTTTTATCCTCAAGAAGAACGGAATAGATACTTTCAACATGTTCATCGGTAAGAAAAGATACACGAAAATTAAATTCCATAAGAGGCATATAGGAAAAAACTCTTTCCACACTTTCTATGGCTACGGAAAAGAAAGACACGGGAAGACTATCAGGGTCACAGGAGTGAGAGGCTTTTAAAAAAATGCCTGTCCCGGCGCCTCCTTTTTTTCTTGCTATGGATATAAGCTCTTCCAGTAGATCACTGCCGGGAAGTACCGGCTCAAATTTGTATTCTCCTCTGGAAAACTCCGGCGGAACCGGTATAAAAGAAAGATATAATTTAGATGGAATATTACTGGAAATCTGTTCCTTAAAGGTAGCTATTAATATATCAGAAGTAATAAATTCAAAATTTCCTCCCAGTTTTTCCAGGATTTTAAGTGTAAAGTTTTTTATATCCCCTTCTGCCATTTCTGTCCTTTCTAACAGTAGTGAGTCGTAGGGGCGAACCGTGTTCGCCCGGTACCGGTGAAAACACGCATTACGCATCATACATCACGCATCACCCATCACGTCCCGAACAGTGCCGATATATTCATATCCGTATCCATAGAAGCGTGGAAAATTTTTCTTGCTTCTTCCAGTTTTTTTCCCAGTAAATCTATTTCTTTTTTCATTTCTTCTTCAGATGTTGAGTCAAGCCATATTTTCTGAAGGCATTTCTCAAATGTTTCATCACTTTTAAAATCTCCCAGTATGAGGTCCAGTTCACCTATGACCAGTTCGAACATACGTATCTTTTCCGAAAGAAGATAAAGAATATATCCTTCGAATGTGTCGAGTAATGACAGATTGAATACAAGAACCTCTCTTTCCTGGGTAAGTCTATGGATTCTTCCTATACGTTGTTCCAGTCTCATAGGATTCCAGGGAAGATCATAATTAACCATAATATGGCAGAACTGCAGGTTTTTCCCTTCACTTCCTGACTGGGTGGAAATCAATATCTGCCCGTCTGCTTTAAAATATAGAAGCTGTTCATCTTTTTCTTTAATACTCATTTCACCGTTAAATATTGTCACTTTATAACCATGAGATTCAAGCATTCTGCGCAGGTGATCCTGTGTTATTAGAAACTCTGTAAATACTATTACCTTATCAGATGTTCTTTTGAGTATTTCAAGAAGTGCAAGGCTTTTTCTGCTTTCACCGTTTCCTTCTCCCATATGGCAGAGCTTTTCCAGATTCTTATAGTCCTCTGATAAAGGATCAAATTTTTCTTTCCAGTGTT
>CALARM010000311.1 GCA_937888925.1 uncultured Synergistia bacterium
GACAGAAGTTTTACTCTGTAACCTTTTTCATGGAGAATTGTTGCCATAGAAAGATGGCCTAACTGGGCAGAATTCGTTCGTAGCCCATCTTTCCCAAGGCTATAGCCTGTTGTAATGAATAAAATGGGATTTTTATCTTTATCAAACATAATTTTTTGTCACCTGTAACAGATGAAGTGTGGGACGGACAATTCTCTTCACTTTTCACTCTTCACTTTTCACCCTTCAATCAACTCTTTCAATATAATATTCATTATACGGTCATTTTCTTTCCCGTATTTTTCTTTCACATAGGAAATCATTTTATCTGTATCAGGGACAGAATTATCCAGATAATCAATTACTTCATAGATTAAATTAAGGAAAAATTTCCCTGTTTCCACTGACAGAGTTTTCACTACGTCCCGGGGTAAATATTTTATATGACCTTTATCAGGCAGATCTTTTAAATAACTAATGCCCCACAGGAAATTCAGATTGCCTGCCTGAGGTGCCAGTATAGAGTCCTGTTCCGTAATCGTAAAAGATGACACACCGTTTATGAGAATTTTAGAAAGAACTTCTGCTTTTTCATCTTCTATGCTGTAGGAATAATAAGGGAATACTCCCTGAAGTCTGCCTTTACTCTCAAGCATTTTCTGGATTTTCGTCCCGTGATAAACCCTTAATCTATCTATCCATAGAGGAGAAGAATAACCGTATTTATCATAAAGAGATGAAATAACGGCCATACTCTCTTTTACTTCATCAAAGGTCGTAAAAGGTTCAAATACTATCATACCTGCCTGATAATCCAGATCTACTTTACTTAATGTTTCTATTGCTTTCAGATTATCCTGCGGTGTTACTCCCTTGCGGAAAAGTCTAAGGGTTCTCAGGATAAAAGATTCCGTACCTACAAAAACATTATGAAGTCCCACTTCTTTAAGTCTTTTGAATAGATTGTAATCCACATCGTTCGGTCTGCACTGGAAATTAAATATAATATGAATATTTCTCTTCTCCAGTTCATCTGCAAAATCATAATACCATGTCTTTTCTTTATCGCCCGGTATGAAGAAATTATCATCATTAAAAGCAATAACCTTTACATCGTATTTTTTTACCAGTTCTTCTATTTCTGAGACAACATTTTCTGCTGTTCTGCCTCTGCGGACATTTAAATTATAAAAATGATAAACACTGCAGAAAGAACATCTGCCGTAACATCCTCTGCTTGAAGTTACCATCATTCGCCTTTTTAAAACATAATCCATAGTATCTTTAAGAGCAGAGGCAGGTGCAGGAAGTTCTCCCGTAATGAACTGTTTCCTGTGAGGATAAGGTAAAGAATTAAGGTCTTCAATCAAATGTCTCGGACCATTTTCTATAATTTTTCCATCTCTTCTAAAAGCAAGACCATTTATTTCTTCCCATTTTTCAGGCTGATGAAATTTTTCTATAAATTCCAGGAGTGTTTCTTCACTTTCTCCGAGTGCAATCGTGTCTACATAAGGGAATATATCCATAATCAGATCGAAACAACTGGTAGGAGTATGACCTCCCATAATAATATGAGATTTTATACCTTCATCTTTTATCTTTTTTATTACGCCAATGGCAAGATCGAGAACGACGTAATAGGAAGCAGAAAATCCGATTATAGGATAATTCCGTTCCTTTAACATATTAATAAAAGCATCTAAATCTGTTCCGAAATGAAGAACCTCTATATCTACTTCATGGCCTCTGACAGTTAAATAAGATGACAGATAACCCACACCTAAAGAGTTCCACGCTTCCACACCTTTATGAACATCAACAAGCAATATTTTCATAAACTGTCTCCTTTATCATATAACTGATGACAGATCTTTATGAAATATAATTCTTTTAATCTGACTGTTTCCCTTTAAATTCGTAATTATAGTTAGTTTTAATAACTATCCAATGGCCTCATAATGCGTAATGTGTGATGCGTTATGTGCAGTGATGTAAACCTGTCACGCGTTATGCGCCAGGAGTATTTAAATGAAATACTTTATAAACAGCCATGCAATTTTCTTGTAAAGAAAAAGTAAATATAGTATAATAATTACAATAGAAATCAGGAGGTCAGGATGATGAGAATAGAAAAATTCAACCACGAAGTTGCTTCGACTATCAAAAATAGGGTCACACAGGTGGCTCAGAAAGTCAGCAATTATGATGAAATTGACAGAGTCGATCTTTCCGATGGCAAAGGCGAGGTTTCCATATCTGCTATTGCCATGATGCAACAGGGACTCAAGCCGATTTTTATGGACTCAGTAAGTTATATTGCAGGAGCGAATGTCTCTTTTAATCCTGAAACAAAGGATATTAACAATGCCGATGTAACACTCTGTTCGGAAGACAATGAAGAAAGATATGTAGTAAAAGAAAATGGTAATGAAAAAGTTTTCCGGGAAATAAGTTATTCTCCTCAGGAAGACAGTTATTCCATAACAACAGTCAAGACTGATAAACAATCCGGAGAAATTACAGACTGTACAATTTCATTCAAAAAAGAAGATATTTAGGAGT
>CALARM010000312.1 GCA_937888925.1 uncultured Synergistia bacterium
AAGGACATACAAGACAGATGCAGTGTGCCGAAAATATAATAATGTCTATGGGAGAAGAAGTAATAGATTTACTCATGGAAAAGACAGAAGATAAAAATAATCTCATAAAAGCACTTTCTGTAGAATTGCTCGGAAAATTAAAATGTGAAAAAGCATTGAAAAAAATCGTCTATCTCCTGAAACATGACAGAGCGGTAATAGTAAAACAATCATGTATCAGGGCACTTGGAGATATTGGTGATATATCAGTCAGAGAGGAAATACTCAGGTTTTTAGAGAATGAGTCGATTTATTTGAGAGAAACTGCTATAGAGGCTCTGAAGAAGTTGAACCGTGAAAAGTGAAAAGTGAAAAATTATCTTTACCACTCACTGCTCACTATAACTAAAGAAAGGAATAAATAAAATATGAAAAAATCTTTTGAACTGGAAAGTAAATTCAAGGAATTAATAGAATGGATGCAGAAAAATCCGGATGAAGTAATAAAAGAACGCCATATGGCTACGGAAAAACTCATAAAAAAAAGATGTGTCTACGGAGACAGTACCTTTCAGACAACCCTTGTTCCCATGTTTTTGAAAAAAGAATCCATGGAACTCATAGAAAAGACCTCTGAAATATTCGATTCTATGATAGATAAAATCATAGGTCTCTATTTTCAGGATGAAACCATAAGGGATTATTTCCCATATCATGAAATCCCTCAGGAGCTTGTCCATGCCGATCCGGGATATTTGAAAGCGACAATTCTGAACAGACTGGATATACTCTTTGACGGTAAAACCCTTAAATATATAGAATTCAATACGGACAATCCCGGCGGTAAAGGGTGGGTTGATATGTATGAAGACGTCTTTGCGGAACAGTCTTTCTACAGAGATATTATAGCTGATTTCGGCATAAGGGAAGAGAGAAAGATAACAAGAGGTTTGTTTGACGCAGCCATGAAATGTTTCAACGAATTTGCGGAAGAAGGAGAAAAACCGCGATGCGGTCTTGTGTCCTTCAGGGAAATCACCATGAAACAGGATGATGAAATAGTGAGGGATTTCTTTATAGAAAACGGTGTGGAGGCCAATATAATCGACCCGAGAGACCTGGAATTTCGTGACGGAAGACTCTTTTCGAACGGCATTAAATTCAATCTCCTTATAAGATCCCTTAAAGCCCAGTTTTACCTGAGATTTCCCAGGGAAATGAAGGATTTCAAAAAATCTATTCTGAATAAAGGAGCCTGTCTTGTAAATTCCTTCCGCTCCATCCTTGGTTCTGAAAAATCCCTTCTTTCCTTCCTGTCAAATCACTTCAATCACCATTATTTCACAGAAGACGAAGTGAAATTCATAAAAGCCCATATCCCGTGGACGAGAAAACTGGATGAAACTGTAACTCTTTCCAAAGAAGGAGAAGAAATGAGTCTGAAGACTTATATACTGACACATAAAGATGAACTCACTCTGAAACCTTCATGGGGCGCAGGAGGTTACAGGGTTCTCGTAGGCAAATCTACAGGTAAAGGAGACTGGGCAGATTGTCTGGAAGCGAATGTCGGTTCCTCTGACTGGACCGTTCAGGAATATATTGAAATTCCCGAAACTGAAATACCTGTTATAAAAAATAATAAAATCGTTCTGGAAAAGAAATTCTTCAATCTCTCTCCCTATGTGTTCGGAGGAAAATATGTGGGAATGCTCGGAAGAGTGTCGGAAAAAGATGTTATAAACGTATCTGCCGGAGGCGGTGTTATACCTGTATTCCCGTTGAAACATGAATGATGATGGAAATGCCATTACCGGGGGAGAATTAATATGAAATTTTCAGAAAAACAGATAGAATTTTTTAAAAAGCTTGAAGATTATTACAGGAGAATAAAAGAGGTAAGCGCTGCCAGATGTAAACCATGCGGTGCCTGTGTTGATTGCTGTTATCATATTACCAATTATCTTCACTCACCTCTGGAGATAGATTATGCAAATTATCATATTCTTAAAAAAGGAAACCCTGATAATCTGCCTCTTTACACATGGAAGGAACATATGGAAAAAGGGGCAGGTCTCTGTGTGTACTGTGATCAGGAGACTAAAGGTTGTAAAGTATATGAAGAGCGTTTTAATATATGCAGGATTTACGGCCCTTATATAAGTGATACGGATCTGACTTCTTTCCCCGGTTGTGTTTATAAATTCAGCAGTGTTCAGCGGGGATACGGACTTAACCTTGTTCCTTACAATGACGAATATGAAGAGCTTGTAAAGGGGTATATGGAACTTGTGCCGGAAGACATAAGGGAAATTTATGATGATATTAACACCGATTTATTCAGTAAGACATCAAGGAAAAGATATGAAT
>CALARM010000313.1 GCA_937888925.1 uncultured Synergistia bacterium
ATAAGCTTTTTATAGAAGGAGCCAGATGTGACTCCAGTAAAGCAGTTGTTTATATGACATCTCAGAGACTTGATGAAGCAATGATGTTACTTAATGAAGCCAGAAAAATCTTTAAAGAGAATAAATTACCTGTAGATCTGGCCAGATGTGATATGAACAGGGCAAATATTTATCTTGACCTTCAGAGATTTGAAGAGGCCATAGAGCTTTTAGATGAGGCGAAAGATGTTTTTAAAGGATCATGTATTGATATTGCCATATGTATGTCAAATAAAGGAACAGCCTATCGTAATTTACGGAAATTCCCTGAAGCTCTGGAACTTTTTTCCGATGCAAGGCATATATTTAAAAAACACAGACACTTACTTGATGTAGCAGGGTGTGATATGAATATGGCAAATATTTATCTTGAACAGAATAATCTTGATAGAGCCATGGCCCTTTATGACAGAGCAGAATATATTTTTGAAAAAAATAAGAGATATGTTGATGTGGCAAGGTGTTTTTTGAATAAAGCGAATATTTATCTTCTCATGAACCATTTTGAAATCTCTCTTGATTGTTATGACAGAGCGGAAAAAATATTGAAAAAATATAAACAGAAAGTTTCTGTTGCCAGGTGCATTTTGAACAGGGCAGGCATGTATCATAAAATGCAATGTTTAGATAAAGCCATGGAATGTTATAAAAGAGCAAAAAAAGCCGGATCCGGTATCCCTGAAATAAAATATATGGCTCTTTACGGCATGGGTGAAATATATAAATTATCGGGTGATTACAGGAAATCTATAAAATGTCTTAAAGAATCGGTGAAAATTATTGAAGAAAATACCATGTCCTCCCTGTCTCAACTGGAATTTAAAAGAATATTCAGAGAGAAAAATCTCCTGATTTATGAGAGCCTTGTAAATGCATTGCTTGAAAAAGGACATGTTAAAGAAGCTCTGGAATATGTGGAAAAAATCAAAGGACGAAATCTGGCTGAGATTATGACAGGAACGGAAATTTCCCCTAAAGCTCCTCAGGATGTAAAAGAACGGGATAGAAATTTTAAACTGAAATTGTCTGCTCTTCAGTTTATTCTGTCAAATGAAGAAGACCGTCATAAAAGAGAAAAAGCGTCTGAAGAATTTAAAGAAACAAAAGAAAAATTTTTACGTTTTCTTACCGATATAAGAGAAACCTTCGACCCTTTTTATGAACCTTTTTATGAAGTAAAGGGCATGAAATATAAAGATATAAAAAAACTGGTCAGAGATGATGAAACTGCTCTTGTGGAGTTTTTTCTTTCTTCTCAGACATCCTGTGCTTTCATAGTAAGAAAGAAAGAACCGGTTGATGCAGTTTTCTTTGATTTTTCTCTTCAAGAACTTTATAAAGATATAAATAATTATTTAGAAGCTTATAACCATTACAGAAAAATGCCGGGAACAGTGACATTCAAACACTGGCTTGAGAGAATGGATTTTTTATTTGCCTTACTTTATGAGAAGATATTTTCAAAACTGGAAGATAAACTTTCGCATATAAAGAAGATTATCTTTATACCTCATAAAATATTGTTCTTTATACCATTTCATGGTATGTATAAAAAGATTCATGGTAAAAGGAAATATGTTCTTGATGATTATGAAGTAACTTATGGCCCCAGTTCTCATATTCTGGACATGTGTTATAAAAGAAAAAGAAATAAAAAGGAAAATTTTTTTTCTTTTCAATGTGATACAACGGGAAATCTCAGATATTCATCGGAAGAGTCAGAAAAGATTGAGAAATTTTTTTCTGAGCAAAAAATAGTTCACGGAAAGATTTTTGAAGATATAGTGACTTATGCAGGAAAGAGTAATTTTTATCATTTTTCATGTCACGGAGATTTTATTTTTGATAATCCCCTGGAATCAGGTCTTTATGTGTTCAATAAAAAAGGTGAAGAGGTAAAATTTACCCTGAGGGATATATTTACCGGCATGTCTTTACCTGACGCTTATATGGTTACTCTCAGCGCCTGTGAAACAGGTATGATAAAATACGGCCATACCGATGAATTTACCGGCCTCCCTTCAGGTTTTATATTTGCAGGAAGTCCTTCCGTCATCGCATCTCTCTGGACAGTTTCTGATAATTCTACATCTGAATTGATGGTAAAGCTTTATGAAAATATCATAAAGAAAGGTATGACCAGAGCTTCTTCTTTGAGAAAAGCACAGATGAAAGTGAAGAAATTAAAAAATATCGGACAATCCTGTGAAAGAATGACCCTTATTTACGAGAGGGAAGACGAACATTCATGGGAACATCCCTATTACTGGGCAGGATTCTGCTGTTACGGAGCAGAATGATATTTAAGCTATCAGCTAAAGATTATTTCTTCTGAGCCGGTCAAAAAAATAGAAGTTATTTAGTTTCATAAAGACGACGTGACGACAGCTGACGTTTTATAAAGTTATATAGAAAGGAAAGATTTTTATAATGCACTATCATTTTAAAGTTTTGCAGAAGGATTTTGATATTGTAAAAGGACCTACCGATGAATTGAGGATAGCCCCCAGTCCTTTGCTGCTTCGATTGAAGAGACTTGCCGAATCTCCAGATTCAGAGCAAGACCCTTTTGCCATTATAAACCGTGAAATAAATCGTATTCAGGCCTTTCTTGATACAATGAAACCTAAAAAAGAAAAAATAGAGGAATTGACTTTTTTAAATTATGAGATGAAAAGAGCTTTTCAAATATATCTTTCTGCCTGGAAAAATTTGAAAAGAAGTTTTCAGGGAAATGGTCATGAAAATTCTTCACATATGATAAATGAAGATAATATAATAAAATTGAAAGGCCCTGAAACTCTGGAAATTAATGATTTTATAATAGATTTTCTTTCAGATAAACTTCCTGAAGATAAGGTAGAAATTATGAAACTTCTTATAGGAAAAAAAATGAAAGAAGAAGAAACAATATATGAATTAGGTATGCTTGGATTCGAACAGGATGAGATCACGCTGGTTATAGAACAGATAAAAGGAAGTATAAAAAATAAAATTATAGAACCTAAAAAAATTCATATTTTAAATATCATGAAAAATACTAAGTTTTCAAAGACAGAAATGACGGATAAACTGAGAAAGCTGAATTTCCATGAAGATGAAATTGAAGCGATTCTAAAATCTACAAAAGAGATAGATATTAATTACGAACTTAGAGATAAAGCTGTAAAAGAAGGTGAAGAAGCAGAAAAACTTCTGGTGAAAATTGAAAAAAGACAGTTTCAGATAAGAAATGAACATGCCCTGGAAGCATGATAATGTAAAATGAAACATTCTCAATAAAATTATTCTATCCACTTAAAAGTTTTTATTATATTGTTTAATTCCGTTTTGCCACTGTAATCCTGGTACGGAGATGCAACAGATAAAACATAGATTTTAGTTTTCATAGAATTAAAGCATAAAATATTAAATACCATAGTTCCTGTAATATTGTTTTTCATTATAAAATTTCCGCTGTTATTATCTCCTGAAGGGCCATCTATAAGTTGTAAATTAGCTTTATTTTTCATAATATCAATCAGTGCCATCATACTTATCTGTAAATCTCCACTTTTATCAGGAGGGTGTATAAATATTCTGAACATATAGCCATCTTTTGAAAACATATCCACATTTGATGGCGGTGGCGGTGGTAACGGTCTGATCTGTTTCCATTCATCTGGCATGGTAAGTTGAAAAGTATTATCAAAATTGTAAGTAATCCAGGATTGTTGAACAGGGTTCTGAACAGGATATACAGGTCTTTGCGTAGGATATACAGGTCTTTGCGTAGGATATACAGGTCTTTGCGTAGGATATACAGGT
>CALARM010000314.1 GCA_937888925.1 uncultured Synergistia bacterium
CTCATATTGGCCAGGAAATATCCTTTTGCCAGATTGGCCTTTTCTGCTTCTACTGCCAGTATCCTGACCTGTTTCAGTGTTTCTTCCAGTTGCCTGTTTAAACGTTCCGCCTCTATTCTGGCATTTTCTTCCTGTTTTTTTGCTTCTATGATTGTGTCATAAAATCTGGCATTTAATATGGCAAGAGAACAGACATTGACAATATTCAGAGCCATATTCAGATAATGATCCCTGTATTCAGGGAAAGATATACCTTCTATTTCTAAAAAACCTATATCCATATGTTTCTGACCTGATATTCTTATAGAAAAGCCCCTGTCGGAAGTAGAATAATTTCCCCGAATATTTAAAATATCGGAAATTCTTTTTTTATCATTTTTCAGGGCATCAGGTCTTGATTTTACAGTATTTTCCCCCCCATGAACACATGAAATATAAATTAATTCCTTCGGAGCGAAAAGTATTGTAAATAATTCAAAAATTTTTTCTATTACATAATCTTCTCTTACCTCTCTGACGAGATTACCGGTAAGATCCATCATTACGGCATAATCAGCTATTTTGCGGTTCATGTCTGATAATATTTTTTTGCCCTTTTCATCACGCCACTCATATAACAGTTTCATTGCTATTAATTCCAGATGGTCAGGGCCTGCAGGAAAAATTTCAAAAGGCAGGGAAAGATAATCAGAAAGTTCTTTCATTTTAAGGCTGCTCTTCTCACTCACACCTGTATCAAAAAGAATCAATTTCTCTATGGATTCATGAAAAAATTCTTCTGCCCCTTTCTTATTAAACCCCATATCTTCCAGATGAGACTTCCAGTCAATCAGCCATCCGGGGCTTACCAGGTAATATCTTTTCTTTATATAATCATCAATAATAGCCCTGTCTGCAAGTAAATAAAAGCACTGGTCAAAATGACATATTTTTACATTTTTTCCAGATAAACTGGCTATGTGATGTAAACACCCACCTTCAATTAAATAGATTGAACCGGTTCCGGAAGATTTTAATAAAAGATCGTCACATAGAGATGCAACAGAACCTGCGAGAGAAGCAGGCCTGAGGCAGTCTGCAGTATAAGGTATAACCTTTACATCTTTAAAGCCTGACAGCACCCTGGAAAATTCTTTTGCAAAATGGCTGCACACCATCATATAAAGGATATCCATGATTATTCAATCCATTCAAGAGGATAGGTACCCCATTTTTTCACGGCTTCTGAAAGAGACATCAATACGTTATCCGGCACATACCAGGGGATTTCACCATGAGTATCGGAAATAATAAGTCCCCCTCCTCTGCCGGCATGTCTTATAACCTGTCTGACTGCTTCTTCTGCCTCTTTCTCCGTCCATCGTCTCATTTCAATACCATTTAAATTGCCGAGAACTGTGATTTTTCCTCTGCATGATTCTTTTAACAGGGCTAAATCTTCATCGACACTGACCCCTATAATGGCAGTTCCTGTTTTTATTACATCATCTATGACAGGAAGAGTCAGAGCTGAAGCAAAATGAGTTGCCGTCGGCCCTTTAATGGCAGATAATGTTCTCATGGCTACTGTCATACCAGTAGATTTATACATCTCCTTCGGTATAACCGTTGGAGAAGACATGGGATCAAAATAACAGATAGCAGTAGCGCCTGCCTCTAATTGAGCATTTGCCCATTCAACAGTGAAAATTTCATTTACCTTCATGAGATATTCGAATAAATCTTTTTCTTCATATATAAGCTCTATATAATTATCAAAACCGAGCTGCATAACAGGCAATGAGAACGGAGACATAACAACACCTACAATGGGAACTTCATTGCCGACTTTTTCCTTAAGAAGCCTTATGGCTTTCAAGACCTCAAGGAGACAGGGAGAATTCTTAACAGAAGGAGGAGACAGTTTTTTAATATCTTCCCTTCTTTTCACAGGAGGTGTGCCGGAATTTGGAGGGCCGTCATCATAATAAATCACTTCCCCCCGCCAGGCCTTTATTTCAAGAGGAGCATAAAAGAAACTATAGATAAAATCATTATGATATTTTTCTCTCAATATGAGCTGACCTTTAACAACATGTTCTGCCTTTGAAAAATATTCTTTAATGGATAATCCGAGTTCTTTCGCACCATGGAGTGTAAGTGTTAAAAACAGAGGGACTCTGTCGGGCTCTTTATGAGACAGGGCAGTTAATACCCTTTCCATAGAATTCATAGCACACCTCCTGTATTTATAAGGCTTATAGCATCAGAAGCAGTAACTCCCATACCACTGGCACCGACTTCTTTCCAGAGGAGTCTGTCAAATCTAAAAGGTGCTCCTCCGACAAATATTTTCACTTCACCCTTTATAGCTTTAAGTTTTTCAGAAAAATCTTTAACCTTCAATGCTGAAGAAAGCATAAGAGTTGAAATAAGGACAATTTCTATATTATCTTTCTGTACAAGATGAAGCAAATCGTCTACCGACGTAGTCCCATAATCATAAATATTAAAACCTCCGGCTCTCAGCATAGAAGCTACTATTCTTTTTCCCAGTATATGATAGTCTTCAAGAATAGTAATGGCTATTCTCAGGTCAGTCTTACGAGCAGGATTTTCAGGCGGCAAAATTCTGTCAATTAAATATTCACATATGCGGGAGGTCATATAAATCTGAGAAAGAGATACATTACCTTTTTCCCAGTCATCGCCGAGTTCTTCCATAACAGGAGTAATAAGGTTTTCCGCTATATCCGGAGAAGAATAAAATTTAATATGTTCATCTATAATCTTCTCGCAGGCCAGGCGATCCATTAAGATAAGAGCAGATTTGAAGTCTTCCCTGCAGGAAAAGTTTTTATCCATAAAATTTTCCTCCCTTAATAATATTATATAATTATAATATCAGAAAAATTCTATAGATATTCCTTAATCCCTCTCAAAAATCTTCGTACTTGTATTTATAAATAATATTATGTTAAAATATAAAGAATTTCAAAATCTGTTATATTTTATGTAAAATAGTGAGTTTTCAGGAAATCTCTCACATTTTACAGATTTCAAGAGGGATAAATAAATGTCACTTATTGATAGGGTTCTTAAAGAAAGATATAAATTAACAGAACTGATAGCAGAAGGCGGTATGGCATCTGTATTCAAAGGAACGGATCTTCTGCTTCAAAGGACTGTTGCCGTTAAAATACTCAGGCAAAATCTTACCCTGGACGAAGACGGTATAGAGAGATTTTATAGAGAAGCAAGATCTGCTGCAAAACTTTCCCACCCCAATATAGTAAATATATATGATATAGGACAGGAAGAAGACATATATTTCATAGTAATGGAATATCTCCAGGGAGGTACTCTTGACAGACTGATTTCAGGAGGCAAACCGGCTCCTATAGATGAGATCATAAGAATAGGTACAGAAATATGTGAGGCTCTGGATTATGCTCATAAAAAAGGGGTTATTCACAGAGATATTAAAGCTCAAAATATTATGCAGGCAGAAGATAAAACAATCAGAGTAGTGGATTTCGGCATTGCAAGGGTTCTGGATACGGGAACAATGACTAAACCCGGAACAGTAATGGGGTCAGTATACTATTTTTCTCCCGAACAGGCAGAAGGTAAAGAAACCAGTATTTCATCAGATATATATTCTACAGGCGTATTACTCTATTATCTTTCAACTGCCCGCTATCCTTTCGACGGAGAGACCGCCGTATCAATAGCTTTGAAGCATATAAAGGATCAACCTGTTCCTCCTGTAACATTTAACACCGATATGGAGCCAAAACTTCAGGATATAATACTTAAAGC
>CALARM010000315.1 GCA_937888925.1 uncultured Synergistia bacterium
CCTGCCAGGCAGAAGCTTTTTACGGATACCCTTTTACCTGTTACGGTACTAAGAGCCTATCCGAAAAGTCATCAAATACCTTCCGGCAGGTGAGGCTCTTCCGAAAAATCTATAATCCTCGTGCAAAACAACATGTCTTTAAAGACTGCTAAGATATTACATTTATTTAATTTACAAATTACTGTTAATACGGTATATATTTTTCTCCAGAGCCTCACCCGCCGGAAGGGTGTGCAATAAATATTACTTTTCGGATAGGTTCTGAGTACCGCTCCAGATAAAAAAGTGAAGTGTGAAAAGTGAAGAGTGATGTTTATATACTTACCCTTCACACTTCACACTTCACACTTCACAGATTATAGCTGACAGCTATTTTGGCATAGATTTCGTTACCTTAT
This sequence comes from uncultured Synergistia bacterium, assembly GCA_937888925.1. The sequence continues at coordinate 399 of CALARM010000315.1, forward strand.
CTTTGCCCGAACCTTTAGTTCCTTCTTTTTTAATAAATACAATTTTACCTTTGGCAAGTTCTGCAGATATAATATGTCCCGGTTTAAATATCTCTCTTCTGGTTAATTCTACAGGATAAATGGCTTCAAATACAAAACGGTTCAACCGTGATATCTCTTTTTCAGATAAATGTTCTATACCTTTATCTAAAAATTCTCTTCCTTCTTCACACAGTTCCAGATTTGCAAAAACACCGATGTCATAAAAATCCTGTCTTTTTACTATCTTATTAAGGCCATCTATAATCTGTCTTTTTTGAATATCAGTGAGTTCTTTTTCTGAAACAAAATCACTGATAGTGACCTTTGTTTCTTCATCAAGAAATTCCCATATTCTGTTTACAGACAGAGAACTATGTTCCTTCAAACTGTTTACCATGGATGACCATTGCAGAATCTCATCTTCAGTAAACTGCATGGTGCTGGATCTGATCAGTTTTTCAGAAAGAGGATCTTCTATAAATTTCTGAATGGAACGACGAAGCGGTCTGGCTCCATAGACAGGATCAAAACCGTCTTTAACGATTTTCTTTTTCACATCATCCGTTACGTCCATATCAAATTCCTGTATCCTGAGTTCTTTATTGACCCTGGCAAGCATAAGGGTAACAATCTTTGCTATTTCTTCTTCAGTAAGGGTACGGAATACCATTATTTCATCAAGACGGTTAATAAATTCCGGTCTGAATATTCTCTTGACTTCTTTCATAACGGTCTTTTTCATCTCTTCGTATTGCTTTTCAGGATCGGTGGATTTCTTGGTCTTTCTGAATCCTGTCGGCTCATCATCGCCTATGGCTCTGGTACCGACATTGGAAGTCATAATGATAACCGAATTTTTAAAATCCACCACTCTTCCGCTGGAATCTGTAAGACGTCCGTCATCCAATACCTGTAAAAGAATATTGAAAACATCTCCATGGGCTTTTTCTATTTCGTCAAAGAGAACAACAGAATAGGGTCTGCGACGTACTGCTTCAGTAAGCTGGCCTGCTTCTTCATGTCCCACATATCCCGGAGGTGCTCCGATAAGACGGGCAACGGCATGTTTTTCCATATATTCCGACATATCAATTCTTATCATAGCGTCTTCATCACCGAAGAGAAATTCTGCGAGGGTTCTTGCAAGTTCTGTTTTCCCGACACCGGTAGGGCCGAGGAAAAGGAAAGATCCGGAAGGTTTCTTCGGGTCTTTAAGTCCTGCTCTTGCTCTTCTTATGGATTTGGCAAGAGCTTTTATGGCCTGTTCCTGTCCTACGACTCTCTTATGAAGAATCTCTTCCATTCTGATAAGGCGTTCAGTTTCTTCTTCAGCAAGTCTTGTAACAGGGATATTTGTCCAGCTCGATACTATTTCTTCTATCTCTCTTTCAGTAACCATATTCTCATCATCAACAACCCTGTTTTTCTTATCATTCCATTCTTTTTCCAATTTCAATTTATTTTCCTGAATTTTCTCTTCCTTATCTCTTATCTTGGCAGCTTTTTCATATTCCTGTGCCTGAATTGCCGCTTCTTTCTCCTGACGAACCTTTCTGAGTTCATTTTCTATTTCAATAAGTTCAGGAGGAGGAATGGTCTGGGCAAGTCTTACCTTTGCCCCTGCTTCATCGATAAGATCAATGGCCTTATCAGGCATAAATCTGTCTGTTATATAACGATCTCCAAGCCTTGCAGAAGAAACTATGGCTTCATCCGTTATTTTTACCCTGTGATGTGCTTCATATCTGTCTCTCAAACCTTTCAATATTTCTATTGTTTCTTCAATAGTAGGCTCTTTCACCTGAATCGGCTGAAAACGCCTGCCAAGGGCAGGATCTTTTTCTATGTACTTACGAAATTCTTCCTGAGTGGTGGCACCTATACACTGAAGTTCTCCCCGGGCTAGAGCCGGCTTCAATATATTGGAGGCATCGATTGCACCTTCTGCTGCCCCTGCTCCTACGAGTGTATGAAGTTCATCTATAAAGAGAATTACTTCTCCTGCAGCAGATTTTATCTCACTCATAACCCTTTTCATTCTGCCTTCAAATTCGCCTCTGTATTTTGTGCCTGCCACAACACCGGCCAGGTCAAGGGTTATAACCCTTTTATCCTTGAGCAGTTCCGGAATGGTTCCCTTTACAATCCTCTGGGCAAGGCCTTCTACTATGGCTGTTTTTCCAACTCCCGGCTCTCCTATAAGGGCAGGATTATTCTTGGTTCTGCGGCTCAAAATCTGTATCACTCTCTGAGTCTCAGCTTCTCTTCCGACAACAGGATCGAGTTTATTTTTTCTTGCAAGATCAGTCAGATCACGGCCATAGGAATCGAGAGTGGGCGTTTTAGTTCTCTCTTTTGCCGGCTGAGCAACCGTTTTAGCACCGAGAAGCCTGGTAATCTGATCCCTTATCTTCTCAGTATCAACACCCAGGTTGGACAGAACCCTTGCTGCCACACCTTCGCCTTCTCTTACCAGCCCGAGGAGAAGATGTTCTGTTCCTATATAATTATGAGCCAGCTGACGGGCCTCTTCAAAGGCAAGTTCTATTACTCTTTTAGCTCTCGGAGTAAATACCATTTCTTCAAGGGTAGTTTTACCACCTTTACCGGCAATGGCTTCCACTTCCTGCCTTACTTTCTTGAGAGACACATCCAGGTTTTCCAGAACCTTTGCTGCCACACTTTCTCCTTCACTGATAATACCAAGGAGTAAATGTTCTGTCCCTATATAATTATTGCCCAGTCTCTGGGCTTCTTCCTGAGCAAGGACAATAGAACGTCTCGCTCTTTCTGTAAATGGTTCCCACATAAGTATTTTTCGGTTCCGAACAGTCAGAACCTACTAATATACCTCCTCTTTAAATATATAAAGTAAATAAATTTCAATAATCCTTAACTTAATATTTCTAGACACTTAAAGTAAAACCTTTTTATTTATTAAAAAAGTGAAAGCTTCAAAGTTCAATATACTTCCAGTTAGCAAAAACACGGTTCGGCCATGCAAGATAAATCTACCAGGTAAGCTTCCCATGATTTATAATTTCCACAGCTTTAAGTATATTATTCCAATATTCTATTGCATATAAAAACTGTTTTTCGTAACCGGTAACTTCTGCATCAGGCTTAATACCGATATCATCTATAGGTTCACCGGAAGGAGTAAAAAATTTTGCCACAGTAAGTCTTACTGCAAAATGTTCATCTAAAGGAAAAAGTCCCTGAATGGAACCTTTTCCGTAGGTTTTTTCTCCTACAAGAAAAGCTCTGTTATTTTGTTTCATACATGAAGCAACCAGTTCTGCTGAACTCATAGTATTATTATTGATTAACATGGCTAAAGGCAAAGAAATAGCAGAAAAATTATTTCCGTAAATAACCTTACGACCTCTGTTATTTTCTGTCATAATTACAGGTTCGTCTGAAATAAAAATCCTGGTGAAATCTATGGCACTTCCCAGTTCTCCTCCGGGATTATCCCTGAGGTCAATAATAGAAAATTTATATTTTTTTATATCCAGTCGGGATAATTCATTATAAATTTTTTTGCCTGTATCAGAAGCAAAAAAATAAACCTTAATATATAAAATATCTTTATCTATCTCTTCGATAGTAAAATCCCTTATTTTTATTTCCTCTGATTTCATAGAAAATTCCAGTTTTTTTTCAGCTCGTTGAATTTTCAAAGATATACTTTTCCCTTTTTCCAAAGGTATTAATTTATAAATCTCAGCTAAAGGCATTTTAGCAATTTTTTTACCGTTAATTTCAATTATAATATCGCCCTCTCTTAAGCCTGCTTTAGAAGAAGGGGTATCAGGAAAAACTGAAGCAATATAGACAAAATCATCACGTATTACAGGAACAAAACCAAAACCTGAAAACATTTCTTTCCCCAGTAAATCCGTAAGCTCTTTATAATCTTTAGAATCCAGTAAAAGAGAATATTTATCCTTCAGAGAATTTATCATACCTTCTATTATTTTCATGGAAAGACCATGAAGGTCACCCCTGTATTTATCGGTAACTTCAAAAAAAATATTATTAAATTCCCTTAAAGC
>CALARM010000316.1 GCA_937888925.1 uncultured Synergistia bacterium
GGTGCAAATTACGGATGGAATATGGGTATGATGGGACGATATGGCTGGTGGTAATCCTGGCAGGAGGCCTGTAACTGACAGGTCACTATAGTAATAGAGATTTAAAAAAAATTTGACTTTTAAATACTTAAAACTAGGAATTTATGAGATAATTGTCGAAAAATTCCTAGTTTTAGTTTATTTAATCGGAAAGGCAGGTAAACATGTTGAGTGAAGATATATTCGAACTAACCAGATCGCCTTATTACAATGAGATTATTAACGGCATAAAACTGGTATGTCAGGACAATTTTTCTTCTCCCTCTGTAGCTGAATTACTCGGAAGCATAAAATTTATGGCACAATTTAATAAAGATATAAAGGAAATATACGGACGAAGAAAATTAATACAGACAGAGGGAATGATAAAAGAAAACAATAATATAGAAACAAACTTTCACTCTATGGATAATATATTATTAAATATGTCAGGACAGATAAAATCCAGACAGAAAGATGCCCTTTTAAATGAAATGAAAAAAGGAAAAGACGTTATATCTTTACTCTTTAAATCTTTTGATGAAATAGAAAGAATTGAAGAAACATGTCCGAAATATTCAACCAATCCCATGGTGAATGAACTTATAAGGGTTTCAGAAGGGGTCATAGAGGGTAAATTTGCTGTAGAACCTCTCAGAGAGATGATAGAAGATTTCAGTAAAAAGGTAACAGGAGCCTTTGAAGAATTCAATCTGTTGAAAAAATCGGCAGAGTCATACCTGGAAGAAGAAATAAACAGAGCAGCCATATCCTATGAAGGACTTATAGAAGCTATCAATAAAGCAAAAAAATTCTTTCACACCAGAGATAAAGGGCAGCTTAAACATGCCATGGAAGGAATAAAAGAACATGGAGAAAATTTAATAGAATCCCAGAAAATACTGGAAGCTGAAAAAAAGGAACCTTCCACGAAAAGCTGTCTCAGATGCGGCTCAGCCAATCCTGCAGGAGCAAAAATCTGCATAAAATGCAGGATGCCCATTCCTGATTTCAGTCAGTCACGACAATCATCACAGTTCGACATCAGATTACAGGGTGATGACATAATGCCGGGACAGGGTTCTCCTGTGACAGAAAATATATACAGACTCTCCAGGGCAATAGAGGACTATCAGGCAGGCAATATTACGAAAGAAGCTATGGGGGCAACTATTGAATGGCTTGAGAAAAAAATAATAAACGGAAGAAAACAGTTTGAAGGGCAGAAAAAGAAAAAACCGCCCGTGATACCGGAAAAAGACAGAGCTATAATAGAAGAAATGGAAGGTCTCACAGAAAAAGGCATAAGCGAGTTTGAAGAAGCAATAAAGGATTTTAAACATTTCTTAAAAACAGAAGAAGGATATTTACTGAATAAAGGCCTGGAAAAAGCAGTTGAGGCAGGAGATAAACTTTATAGAGTACAGACTATGTTTCAGTCACATCAGAGAAATATTTGAAAGGAATTGAATATTATGACACAGGATAAAAAAGATAAGAAAACATGCCCTTTTTGTGCAGAAAATATAAATATTAAAGCCCTTATATGCAGATACTGCGGAAGTGATCTGCAGAAACAGAAAAAATGTCCTTTCTGCGCTGAGAAAATAAAACTTAAAGCCACTGTATGCAGATACTGCGGGAATAATTTAGAAAAACCTCCAGAAGTCGCCAGGAAAGAAATTTCCAGTGGAATAGAACAGCCATCAGAACCTTCATCGGAACATAAGACACGACAGCCATCAGAGCCTTCACCGGAACATATACATCAGGTACTTATGGATAATGCTGATAATCTTGACCTGTTACTCGAAGAAAAAATGAAACTGGAGCAGAGATTAACATTTAAAATTCGGGAAAACGAAGAACTGCAACAGACTTTACTGCTTAAAGACCGGGAAAAAGAAGAGCTGGAACAGAGATTAACAGTTAAAGAAAAAGAAAGAACCGAACTGGCAAACAGATTAAAAGCCAGAGAAAAAGAGTCGGAAAAACAGGAGGAGATATTGAAACTTGAAGAAGAAGGCAGAATAGAACTTATAAATACTTTAAGGGTCAAAGAAGAAGAACTGGCAGCATTAGAACAGAGATTGAAGCAGGAAGAAGAAGACAGAATAGAACTTATAAATATTTTAAAGACCAGAGAAGAAGAACTGGTAGAACTGGAACAGAGATTGAAACAGGAAGAAGAAGACAGAATAGAAATGGAAAACCGGTTAAAAATTGAAGAAGAAGACAGGATGGAACTTGAGCAGAGGCTGGATAATTTAAGTAATATTCTCCTTGATAATACGGATAATATTAAAACCCTGATGAAAGAAAAAATGGATCTGGAGAATAAATTAAAATCAAAAGAAGAAGAGAAAACACACCTGGTTGAACTGATGAAAGCGAGAACAAAAAAAGCACTGAAGAAGATTACTTCGAAAGATACGGAACCGGAGGAAGAAGAAGTAAGTCCTCCGGAACGGAAGAATATAAAAGAAATAAAAAACAGATGTCCCTTCTGTATGAAAGAAAGTATGTATCATGTCCCGCCGGAGCAGTCAAAAAATAATTTAATCTGTAAAAGGTGTAACATGGAATACTTTTCTAACATTGTTATAGCAACAGAAATAGAAAGCAGTATTATTGAAGATAAGTCAATAAAATTTGTTGTAATGAAAGCTGTTGATTTTTCAGGTAATAGCGAGATTGTAAAGTTTGACTATAATGTGTTCAGAACACTGACCCAGGACAAAGACTCACCTGCTACAAATTCTTATGAATTAAAAGGGTTTAAAATAAATAAAAATGATGTTATAGCCTTGAATTATATAAATAAAAGGATATTTCTTGTTAAAAACTGTTCCATAGATAAATATATTGTGTTATATCCTGAGATGTAACAGAGGCTTGCAGTCGCAGTCAGGGAAAGAAAGGTCTCTCACATACAGATTTTTACCATGGAGGGGCTTTCGTTCTGGAAATAAATCCTTCTATGGATATATGTTTTATTCCTTTATTCATACCTTCAGCGTTTCTTTCCTTCCAGTAAACTGTGATGACCAGATGTTTTATTTCATTTATATCAAAACCGTTATTCCACTGTTTTATTTCCACTACAGGTATAAAGGTTACATTTTTTATTTCCAGAGGTTTCATGGGTTCAATTATATCATTGGGGAAGCCGTCATGATTGAGATCATAGTAGGGAGGAGTTTTAATAGTGCCTTTCGGATTTGCCCTGTGATAAAAATCAACACTGGCTCCGGTGCTTCCATAATAGGTTCCTGCCGGCAGAGCTGATATATCTGCTGTATGATGGACAAATTTACCTGTTTGATTTAAATCATTACTGTTGCTTCTATCAGGATAAAAATAAGAAGGATTATCTGTACCGGCTATACCGGGGAAAAATGGTATCATATGAAAATTTTCTTTATAAACCTGCAGTTGAGCCATAGCAATATTAGAAGCTATAGCTACATTTTCACCTTTTTTTATTACCATAAGTCCTCTTGCCATAACTCCCAGGCTTATGACTGTTCCTGTGGCTAAAACTATAAGAGCTACAAGTATTTCTACTAAAGATAAACCATTTTTCATAACAAATAATTTCCTTTCATTAATTACACTCTTAATTATTTTCAGGTTTTGCAAAGGTAGTAACAATCGCATGTTCATATAAATCTTTTCCGTCGGCTTTTGTTCCTGTTTTAACTCTCGACTCTACATAGATGTGTATAATAGGAATAGAAGATGAAATAATATCCGGGCTGTACAAATCAAACTTTATAGAATGGATCTCATTTGCTATCTTTCTGTCATCTGAAATAGTACCGGAAGTAATATTATATGGTGAGTTCAGAGGATAAGAAGGAAGAAGAAATTCCTTTAATTCTTCATCGGTTAAAGCTTCAGGGCGGAAGTAATCTGCAGGGTGGCCTGTAACCTTTATAACTCTTCTATAAACCTCTTTAGTGCCTGTTTTTTTGAAATAAACTACATATCTGGTCCATTTTAATTTGCCATTTTCCATATCAGTATTGCCGCTTCCATCGTCAGATGTCCTGGACGTAGGAAAACATATGGCATCCCATTGTTCACTGTGTTTTCCTCCGTTATCTTTGCTCTTTTTTATTTTGACACCTGGCAGATAGCTTTCATTCAATTCACGGCATAATCTGTCTATAGACATCTGTGCTTCCTGCTGTGTTACAAGTTTATAACGGGATCTCTGAAAGGCTTTAATGCAATTAACCGTTACCGTTCCTATCATAGACATAAAAATACCAAAGAGACATATTACTATTAATAGTTCTATAACAGTAAAAGCTTTTTTGTCTGATTTCATAGATTTCTCCTCATTTAAAGTTCCTGCCACGAATAAGTCGTAAGCACAGGTTTAATTACAATCTGGCTGCTTCTGTATTTCAGGCTTGAAGGGCAGTAAAGTATGTAACAGCCTCCTTTAAGCTCTATCTTTCCTCCATGTCCCGCCGGTGAGCATGAAGGATTATCATCAGAGAAAACGGCTCCTGTTATGCAGATAGACCCTGAAACTTTTTCAGCGGTAAAGGTTCCATGTGTAAAAATTACACCATGAAAAAAAGCTGTAGTGCTGTCAAGAAAAACTGAAGGATTTTTTACAAACCCTTCCCAGTTATTGTACCAGGCCATACCATGTTGTTCTGTAGCCCACTCCATGCCACGATTTGCCTCACTCATACTGAACCACTGGTTCACTTCCTCCGATACTGGATTAAGTCCGTGCTCAATAAACTCATTATTACAGTCATTACAGCCGGAAAAAACCTGGTGACATATATCATAAGGGAAAATAGACGGGTATAATATAGTATTATGTAAGTACCAATCCCAGGCCTCTGAAGCGTCAAGCTTTACAATTCCAGTCGTATTAAACATATCTGTAACATATTTTATATCAGAAGGAGCAGAAGAAATCCATGTATCTGCATTATTGCCGGAGGAAATGTTATCAACATCAAATATCTTTATGTCACCTTCTGCGAACAGGGCAACTCCTGTCTTTGTAGTGGTGATAAAAGATCCGCTCTGTTCCATACTTATAGAAAGTCCGTTCGGGTCATATCCTGCGACAAAAAGTTTGGAATTATCTCCAATCAGATCAGTATTCAGTGTCAGAGTTCCGTTTATAAAAACATTTGAATTAATAAGTTTCATATAAGTATCTTCACAGAGAACATGGAGACTTCCGTTTATAAATATATTTTGATTGACAAATGTTAAATCAGTGCCATCGAAAACATATCTTCTGTCATCAGGTATATTCGGGTCCAGGGATGGGAAAGACGGACGGGTAATACTGCCGGGTGCCAGGCCGGAAAGTTCGTCGCCGTAAGTGATTTTTGTATAGATATCCGGGTCAGAGGGAGAACCATCTGTCAAACAGGGATTGGACAAACTCCATTCCGGCATAGTAATATTTCCCGGTCTGTTCTGTTCTATAAATCTGTCGGGAATTGTAGTTCCTGTATTTGTTACGGTACCATTACTGTGAAGAAAGCTTCCGTTTAAAACTCTTACAGAAGTTATATTTTCACAATTAATTCCGTTACCTCCATATAAACTTCCTGCTATGGGAAGAGGATTAAAGGGTGATTCAATACCGTTTAACATAAGAGGGCCATCACTTATGGTTATGGTATCTTCTGCTTCGCTGGTGAAATATATATTTCTGACAGAGACTTTTACAGTCCTTTTAAATCCTTCATATTCACCCTGAGCTATTATTACTGCTGTTTCTCCGTAAACCTCGGTAGAAGCCAGGGAAGGGTAAAATGAAGGTCCTCCAAATACTGTTACAGGATTTGGATTATGAAGATTATCGATATAGGCTGCCCTGCATGTTCCCGGCAGTCCGTTTGTATTTGTAATGGGACTGTAATTATGAGCGGAAAAAGTAAGTCCTGTCTGAGGGGAAGGTATGTTGCCAGGTGACCATATAAGGTCTGAATCATTATTTTGTTCAAGTTCATATATACAGTACATAGACGCGGAAGTGGCAAGGCTTAATGCCTGAAGTCTTGCATGTATATTGCCGGATGTAGTCAGATTACCTGTGCTTAAAGATACAATGGCAAGAGAGATTATAAGCAAAATTACCATTACACAGAGAATACTGAACAGTGCCATACCTGACTGATAGATACGGAAATAAATCATGGCTATAAATAACTCCTTAATATTATCTGTTTTATATAAATATCCCGGAAATCAGAAAAAGTTTCATTTTATAAAAAA
>CALARM010000317.1 GCA_937888925.1 uncultured Synergistia bacterium
TCTTTATGGTGGAAGGCTCAAAAAGGGAGGTACGGTATTCCATGGAAAATTTAATGAATTCCCCTTCCCATGCATCCAGTGACATGTCAAATTTGGCTATTTTATTTTCATAATGTTTGAAGCTTATGGTAAGATCTTCTACAGAAGAAACAGGTTTATCCATATTCTGAAGAATAAAGAAAACCTCAAAGAGAGGATTTCTTCCTGTTTCTCTTTTTATATTGAGTTTGTCTATGAGTGTTTCAAGCTGATAATCCTGATTACTGTAAGTTTTAAGAAGTGTATCTTTTACTTCATAGAGAAAATCTCTAAAACTTTTATCACTCTGAGGATAATTTCTTACTGCCAGGGTATTTACGAACATGCCGATTAAATTGTGAAATTCTTCTCTTTCTCTTCCCCCTACGAGTGTTCCCACAACAATATCTTCCTGGGACGTATATTTTGAAAGAAGGATATTAAAGGCACACATTAAAACCATATACATTGTTGTCCCTGTCTCAGAAGCCAGTCTTCTCAAAGTGCCTGTCAGCTCACTATCTATGGAAAAATCAAAGGTTTCACCCCTGCTATCCTGACCTGTTATTCTCGGATTATCGGAAGGAAGATCCAGAACTGGAACCTCTCCTGAAAACATATTCAGCCAGAATTCTTCCTCTTTCTTCATCAGGGGAGATTCCATAAGTTTATTCTGCCATATTGCATAATCCTTATAGTGATTTTTTAAAGGAGGAATATCTTTCTTTTCATACAGGTCCCATAGATCCCTGAAAAATACAGGTATTGAAATACCGTCAAATATTATATGATGAAAATCCAGAAGTAATATATGTTTCTTCGGAGAAACTTTAACGAGAAGAGATCTCATCAGAGGAGCTTTAGAAAGATCAAAAGGCTCTATAAAATTTTCCATAAGGGAAGTAATATTTTCTTCACTGTCTTCAATATAACTTCTTTTAAATCTTATATCTTTCTTTATTTTCTGCACAGGTTCTCCGTTTATTATTTCGAAATATGTTCTGAAACTTTCATGTCTTTCCGTTATGGAGTCAATGGCTTTCCCAAGTCTTTCTATATCCAGATTACCTTCTATTGTTACGATTATGGGAACATTATAAGTAATGCTATCAGGTTCCATCTGATTTATTATAAAGAGACGCTTCTGTGCAGATGAGAGAGGATAATAGTCCTGTTCCTCTGCAGATAGAACTGAAAGGAATTCTTCTTGTATAACTGTTCCTATTTTTTCTGCAAGTAATTTCACAGTAGGAGATTTAAATATTTCATTATATGATATGGTTGCATTGAAGGTTTTCAATATTTTTGCCTGAAGTATGGCTGCTTTAAGAGAATGTCCTCCTATGGAAAAGAAATTATCTTCTATACTGATATTTTTTATTGCAAGTATTTCTTCCCATATTTCTACGAGTTTCTTTTCCGTTTCATTTCCGGGAGGCACATAATCTTTTGCCGCTTCCGTCTCAGGGTCGGGAAGAGCTTTTCTGTCAATTTTTCCGTTCGGAGTAAGAGGCATGGCTTCAAGCTGTATTATGTAGGGAGGAACCATATAATCTGGAAGGTCCGCAGAGAGGGCCTTTTTAAGTTCTCCTGTGTTTATCTCTTTATGGGCAACAATATAGGCACAGAGATATTTATTGGAGTTTTTATCCAGTTTTGCAAGGACTATTGCTTCTTTTATGCCATCCTGTTTTAGAAGGATCTGTTCTATTTCTCCTGTTTCCACACGGAAACCTCTTATTTTCACCTGGTGATCCATACGTCCAAAAAATTCTATATTCCCGTCAGGAAGCCATCTGGCCAGGTCTCCCGTATGGTACATTCTTTCTCCCGGGAAAAACGGATCGGGAACGAATTTTTCCGCCGTAAGTTCAGGTTTATTGAAATATCCTCTCGCCACATTTTCACCGGCACAGCACAGTTCTCCAGGATATCCTGAAGGCATGAGATTGTTGAATTTATCCAGTATGTAAACCCTTGTATTTGTCAGAGGTTTCCCTATGGGAATAACAGGATAGGATTTATCCACTACGAAACTTGTCGTATATACCGTATTTTCGGTAGGGCCATAGCCATTTATAAGTGTATAGTTTCTTTTCCTGTAAGTCTTTAATTTCTCTCCTGCAATATCAGCCCATCTCAGGGATTTATTATCTACAAGTTCTATGAACTGTTCCCCGAAGGCAGTGGGGAGACAGACTCCCGTTATCCTGTTTTCTTCAAAATAATTATTTAATTCATAGATAGAATATTTCAATTCCTCCGGTATTACATGTATGGCTCCGCCGGTGCAGAGGGTCGGGAAAATTTCCGGTATGGACACATCAAAATTAAAGCTTACAAGTTTTGCTATACGGTCTTCAGGGTTATAATTATGAGTTTCTATAGCCCAGAAACAGAAATTGATAAGAGAACGGTGTTCGATCATAACCCCTTTGGGTTTCCCTGTAGAACCGGATGTATAGATTATATAAGCAATGTCGGAAGGTTTATTTACCAGAGGAAGATTTGAACCATCACCGCAGTAAAGGCTTTCATCTTCCAGATCGAACACTGTGCCGGAGAAATTAATTTTATCTGAAAGATGTCTCTGAGATAGAAGTACAGGTGATGAAGTATCTTCCAGAATATAGGAGATTCTTTCACGGGGATAATCTGCTTCGATTGGGACATAGCCTGCTCCTGATTTGAGTATGGCCACAACACCAAGAATCATTTCAATAGATCTTTCCACCAGTATACATACGGGACTGTCTGCTTTTACTCCTTTCTGCCTCAATAACCGTGCAAGTTGATTGGCTTTTTTATTTAATTCTTCATAAGTCAATTTTTTATCTTTATAAACTACTGCCGTATTATGAGGAGTCTTTAATGCCTGTTCTTCAAAGAGCTGTCTAAAAACCTTATCAAAAGGATAATCGCCGTGATAGTCATTAAAAAAATAAATTAATTTTTTCTTTTCCCTGTCAGATAATAATTCTATATCAGAAAGAACTTTATCGGGATTGGCCAGACCGTCTCTCATGATATTTAACATATGATTATAAAGTTCTTCAATTTCTTTACCGGTAAATTTATCTGTCTGATAATCAATGATTAAATCAACAGGGATATGTTCGTCTTTATTATGATATCTTATATACATGGTAACAGGATAGGGAAAATTTCCGTTACAGTGAAATTCCACATCTGACCCTTCGGGAAAGAGATTTTTAAGATGCTGTGAAATAACAATATCATAAAGTCCTTTACATTCCGAATCACGGGTCTTTACATCCATTAAAACCAGATCATAGGGATATCTCTGATGCTCATCAATTGATTTGAGTTTTGTCCTTACATTTGACAGAATTGTTTTAAATTCCGTATTGCCACCGTCGAGCTTGAAAGGAAGCACAGAAGCATACATTCCCACTGTATTTTTAGAACTTTCTTCAAGCCTGTTGTGATAGGCTGTGCCGAAGATTATGTCTGTTTTTCCGGTGATCCTGAAGGCATAAGTGTAAAAAGCAGCAAGAAATATACGGAATATGGATGTTTTATTCTCTTTACAAAATCTATAGAGATCTCCTGATACTTCCGGAGGGAAATAAAAGGTTTTTCTTTCTGTTTTTATGGTCTTTGATAGTTTAAAGGATTTAATATCTGTCGGCTCAGGTGCCTCAGGAAATTCTTTATACCAGAATTCTTTATCTTTGTCGGCTCTCTCTGATTTAAGATAATCTTCTTCCATTTTTATGAAATCTATATAAGAAGGTTTCTTTTCATGGCTTATGGTCTTACCTTCTTTAAGGGAATGATAAAACTCCATAACTTCCTGAATGATTATTGCCACAGAACCTCCGTCTGCTATTATATGATGAACATTTACATAGAATCCTCTCTCTCCGCCGCTGAATTTTATAAGAGCAAAATAAAAGAGATTATTTCCAGTAAGGTTGAAATGAGTCTGTGATTTTTCTGTGATCCACTCTTTTTCTTCATATGTTTTGCCGGTAAAATCAAAAAAATCTATTTTCTCCTCTTTATAAGGAGTTAAATACTGCTTTGGCTCACCTTCTATTTCTTTAAATCTTAATTTCAGGGCATCATTTTTTTCTATGGTAATATGTATTGCTTTTTCAAGTAATGTATAATCAAGTTCTTCCCTGAGTTTAACCGTATAGGGAAGATTCCACATAGTTCCGTCACTATGAAGTTTTTCCATATACCATATACCCTTTTGCGGATACGTAAGAGAAAGATAATTATTCATCATATTACACCTTCCTTAAAATAATTACTGTGTGTGATCATAAATAATACATATTTGCTCTCGTGACGCGTAACGCGTAACGCGTGACGGGAGGAAGACTCCTATTACATGCTTATACTCAGGTCACTAATTAGAGTAACCTGATTTTATAAAAAACATGACTAATTACCGCACCTGGTAAATTAGTAACCATTTTATCAGCTTCTGCCTGACAGGCTCTTACGAAGAAAA
>CALARM010000318.1 GCA_937888925.1 uncultured Synergistia bacterium
GTGTCATAAAAGCAGGAGGTTCAACCAGTATAGGAGTGGCTCTCGAAATAATGAGAAGAAAAAAAGAAAGGGTTGAACATATTATTATTATTACAGATGAAGATGAAAATGCAAGTCCTTTATTTACAGAAACATATAAAAAATACTGTGAAGAACTATTTACATATCCTGCTATATTGATAGTAAAGGTAGGTCATGCAATAAATAAATTAGAAAAAGAACTGGACAGCAAAGGCATAGAATATGTAACATATAATTTTAAAGGAGATTACTATTCACTGCCCAATCTCATACCTCTCATAAATCAGCCTACAAGGCTGGATTTATTAATGGAAATTATGTCCACCCCTCTTCCTGTAAGGGAGGCTAACCTATGACAGATGTTACATCTGAAAAATGTCCGAACTGCGGTGCCAGTGAGATAGATTTCAATCTTACATGTAATTACTGTGGGAGCAAACTGAAAAGAAAAGAGGAAAATCTTGTTATAGCAACTATCGGTTATAGATGCCCGTCATGTCACAGTGATAACCTGGAAAAAAGTGATTTCTGTCAGCAATGTGGCACGAGAATAAAGAAAAAATGCCCTTTCTGTCTCACCACACACCATATAAGTGCTATGTTCTGTACAAAATCAGGGTATAATATAAAAGAGTGGGAAGAGAAAAAAAGACTGGCAGAAGAGAGAAAGCCGGAAGAGAAAGTAAAAAAGCCAAAAGTTGATGTAAGGAAAATTCTGGAAAAGACTATTGAGAAAGAAGTGAAGGGTGAAGGGTGAGAAGGGACGTTTCTCAGGAACCCTGAGATAAAATACGCATTACGCATCACGTATCACGCATTACGCGTCACGAACCACGCGTAACGTGCTACGATTATAAAAAGGAGTAAACAAAATATGAAAACATTAAAAACAATAGCTTTAATATCTCTGGTAGTATTAATAATCTTTACAGGATGTAACGGAAAAGAAAATCCCGATAAAACATCGGGCACACAGGAAACACCTTCTATGGGTAATTCAGAAACTCCCCAGGTAGAACAGGGTAAAACGCCGGACTCACAGGAAACACCGGTAAAGGAAAAGACTGTTGCATCAACTACAGAAGAAGAACATGATAAAACATCCGATAAATCGGAAGAAAAGGGAAAACTTTTATTCGAGATGAAAACATCAAAAGGAACCATGAAGGGCGAATTTTATCCAGACTCTGCACCAAATACTGTGCTTAATTTTGTAACTCTGAGTAAAAAGAAATTTTATGACGGTCTGACTTTCCACAGGGTAGTTCCGGATTTTGTAATTCAGGGAGGAGATCCTGAGGGCACGGGAGAAGGAGGGCCGGGATATACCATACCTGCAGAATTTAATGATATAGAACATCAACCGGGTGTACTCTCCATGGCCCGTTCACAGGACCCTGACAGTGCAGGAAGTCAGTTTTTCATCTGCCTTACAAGAGAACAATGTAAGCACCTTGACGGAAGCTATACAGCATTTGGTAAAGTAACGGAAGGTTTTGAAGTGGCACAAAAGATTGAACAGGGCGATAAAATTGAGGAAATCAAAATAATAGGTGAGTTGCCGGAAGAACTGAAAGGGAAAGAAGTAAAGAAAAGCAGCGAACAGTAAATACAGTGACCAGTGACCAGTGGCCAGAAACCTGTTCACTGATAGCTGGTCACTGTTCACTGAAAAAGGGGGGGATTATTATGAAAAAACAGTTAATTCTATTTCTATTATTTATATTTATAATATCTCTCACATCCATAGCATGGTCTATAACAAAAGAGGATATAATAAAACTTACCAGAGCCGGTACAAGAGAAGAGGTTATTATAACACATCTGAGAGCGCAGGCTGATTTAAAGCTGAGTCCTGAAGACATACAGGAACTGAAGGAAGCAGGAGTCGGGGAAAAGGTTTTAAATTTCATCCTGGAATATAACGGCGACATGACAGGTTTTTACAGGCCGCCGGTCATTTATAAATATTATGACCGATGGGAATATGGTGAAATGGACTGGTTATTTTATCCATGGATATTTCACCGTCCTCATGGATGTCGTCCCCATCCGCCACCATCACAGGAACGTCCTCCCGGGCCACGATAAACAGGTGATGTGTACCGTAACAGGTAAAAAGGTATCCGTAAAAAGCTTCTGCCTGGCAGGCTCTGGAGAAGAAAAATTAGTTTTTTATATAGTATTAAAAATTAAATAAGGGTTAATTTATTGTCTGTAAAACAAATTATATAAGGCAAATTATTTTTCTTCTCCGGAGACTGTCAGGCAGAAGCTGATAAAATGGTTACGAATTTACCCGGTGCGGTACCAGGGGGCTGCTGAATTATTCAGATAAACTGCCTGTACATAATTTTCATCTAAAGCTTTATTTTATGCCATTAAAATTGTCCTCGAATCACGCGTCACGTGTCACGATTATAAATATGATAGATATCCCTAACTATAAATTACTTCTTAATATAGCAGGAAATCAATTCTGCTATATGATCGGGATCTTCTGAAATAAGATCTACAGGGCTTAACTGTTCAAGGATAAGATCATCCCATATTATGTTCATTTCAGTAACCGTATATTTTATATCTTCATATTTATCAAGAGCTTTCAGTAATATAACCTTACTCTGAATCTCTACTTTATCCTTAAATCCGACATGAAGAAGAAGAAGATTACGGCATATACCTTTATCGAGTAAAGGTATGATTATTATAGGTCTTTCATCACTGTTACCCCGTCCTGCGAAAACGCGATTTTTCGCGATAACACTTCTCTTTCTGCCTATAAGAAGAGAGCCTTTATCTGCCCGGGACATTAGAGACATAGCAGTTCCTTTTTTATAAAGAGTGACTATCTGTGTATTTTCTGCTGGATATCCCAGTGGATCGAGTTCTGAGATTTCATAAAAACTCAGTCCTGTAATATGCTCAACAGCAGGATTTATAGACTGAAGTATAAAACTGTTCTGATAGGTTATATTATTAAGAGAAATATTTTCTTCTTTTAATGTTTCAAATATGAGACCTTCAGGTATTTCTTCAAGGCGTGAGATACCGACTGTAACAGTTTTCGCCTGGTGTTTTATTGCATCTATGGGCCTTGTCAGATCTGCTATGGCAGAAGATAAAAATCTTACTGTTTCATTCAGTACAGTATTAAGACTTCCTGATTTACCGAAATCAATCTCAAAATCTTCCAGAGGAATTTTTCCCTGTACATATTTTAATAAAAGACTCAGTTCCGATGCGGTATTTACCTCAAGACAGCTGTTATAAAAACCGGTTCTGAGCCTGTTATAAAACTCTTTACATGGAGAATAAAGTTTTCTTGAGAGAGATTTTATAATGGCTCTGTCTTCATACAAATCCCCTCTCGTAGAATTAACCAGTGCCTCAACAGTAGAAGCTCTGGCAATCTTCAACAGGGATGCACTGTTATCTATAGCTCTTGCTGCATAATAACCCCATAGATGACCTGCCATAGTATTGAGAAGTACAGAAACGACGCCGGAAGCCCGGGGTGTTTTTATTATGCCCTTTGCATAGGGTTTAAAAAGATATTCCTGTTCTTCCGTCACAATAACTACAGGACACGCTTTATGAGCTTTAAATATAGCCACTTCTTTTACTATGTCATGGAGGTTGCTTCCGCTTACACCTGCCACGCAGATGATAATAAGAGGTTCTGACGATAAATCAATATGTTTTTTATCTTCAGTAGTATCGGAAGCTATTGATTTAT
>CALARM010000319.1 GCA_937888925.1 uncultured Synergistia bacterium
TATAATGCACTTATTAAATATTTAAAATCTGTTAAATCTGAAATAAAAAGGGTCACATGGCCTTCTAAAAAAGAATTGTGGACTTCTACTATTATGGTAACAGGTACTCTTGTAGTAGTCTCAATTTTTGTTTATTTTACAGATCAGATTTTTGTAATGGTATTTAATGCTATACATAGTAATGTCCGCTGAGATATAGTATAAAATATTCTTAGGAGGTGTGGGACTTCTTTTAAGCAGGTCCCTTTATTTATGGTTGATGATATTACAGAATTAACAGAAAATAATGAAGTTCCTGAAACAGTTACTGAAGAGGAAGTAGAAGATAAAGATAAGCAGTGGTATGTAATTCATACCTATTCCGGATATGAAAATAAAGTAAGAGCCAATTTATTAAAAAGAATTGACTCTATGGGCATGAAAGATCATATATTTCAGGTTCTTATTCCTACTGAAGATGAAGTAGAAATAAAAGACGGTAAGAAAAAAGTTACGAAGAAGAAAATATACCCGGGATATCTGATGTTGCAGATGAAGCTTACAGATGATTCGTGGTATGTAGTAAGGAATACAACAGGTGTAACAGGTTTTGTCGGCTCAGGAACAGGTTCCAAGCCAATTCCTCTTGAAGAAAAAGAGGTTAAAAGTATACTGCGTCAGAGCCGAACGGAAGTGCCAAGATTTAAAGAATTATTCAGTAAAGATGATCCAGTCAAGGTTATTTCCGGACCTTTCGCTGATTTTACCGGTATAGTAGAAGAGGTTTATCCTGACAGAGCAAAATTGAAGGTTCTCATTACTATATTTGGTAGAGAAACACCGGTTGAAATAGAATATGGTCAGGTAGAAAAGATCTGAAATAACAGATCTGAAAGGAGTTAGAATATGGCTAAAAAGGTTTTGGCAATGGTTAAATTACAGATACCTGCAGGGAAAGCCAATCCTGCACCTCCCATTGGTCCTGCTCTGGGCCAGTATGGACTGAATATTATGGAGTTTTGTAAAGCTTATAATGCAAAAACTTCTGCCAATGAAGGTATGATAATACCGGCGGAAATAACTATTTACGCTGACAGAAGTTTTACTTTTATAACAAAAACTCCGCCGGCAGCAGATTTAATATGCAAAGAAACTGGTATAGAAAAAGGTTCCGGTGTTCCTAATAAAGATAAAGTAGCAAATCTTACACAGGAACAGGTGAAGAAGATAGCTAAAACAAAACTTCCCGATCTGAATACCAGAAATCTGGAAGCTGCATGCCGCATTATTGAAGGTACTGCCAGAAGTATGGGAGTAACTATTACAAATTAAATTTTTCAACCTCAGGGGGTTGGAGAGGAGAGGTTTTATGGCCAGACATGGTAAAAGATACAGGGAAGCGTTGAAAAAAATAGACCGTAGCCGTTTGTATCCCACTGAAGAAGCTGTAGTCTTGTTAAAGCAGCTTTCCAGTGTAAAATTTGACGAAACAGTTGAGATTTCTGTCAGATTAGGTATAGACCCCAAAAGAAGTGAACAGGGTGTAAGAGGAACAGTAATACTGCCTCATGGTACAGGTAAAACACCGAGAGTAATCGCTTTTGCCAAAGGAGATAAAGCAAAAGAAGCAAAAGAAGCAGGAGCTGATTATGTAGGTGATGCAGACCTCATTGAAAAGGTAAAAGAAGGATGGTCTGACTTTGATGTGGTCGTTGCCACACCTGATATTATGGGTTTAATAGGTAAAAGTCTCGGAAGAGTTCTGGGACCACGTATGCCTAACCCTAAGGCAGGAACACTTTCTTTCGATATAGGTACTGTAATTAAAGAAATCAAATCTGGAAAAGTTCAATACAGAGCAGATAAATTCGCTATAGTCCATTCATCTATCGGAAAAATTTCTTTTCCACAGGATGCATTGCTTGAAAACCTGGTCGTGTTCATGGATGCTATTATGAGGGCCAAGCCTTCATCGGCAAAAGGACAATATTTAAAATCTGTCGCAATAAGCTCTACTATGAGCCCGGGAATAAAACTGGATTCAGCCAGTGTAAATACCCTGGTTACCGAGAGACAGAAAGTATCTGTTTAGTAATTAGCAGTTAGCAATCAGCTATTACCTTTATTTGGAAATTTCTGTGATCTGAGAAGTAGGTGTAATACACTTAATAGTCATATGACTGCCTGCGGAGGTCTTAAATAAAATATTT
>CALARM010000320.1 GCA_937888925.1 uncultured Synergistia bacterium
TTCATATGCTGGGAATTAGTAGGAGTATGTTCCTATTTACTCATCGGTTTCTGGTTCGAAAAAACCTCAGCAGCAAATGCAGCAAAAAAAGCCTTTATAACTACAAAAATAGGAGATCTCGGTATATCGATTGCTATTATGATAATATTGTGGGCATCTGCAAGATACGGAGACTGTATGACTCTTAACTTCTTTACCCATGATACGACAAAGGGATTTTTCGATATGTTAACACTTATGCCGGCCTGGGTGTTAACACTTATAGCTCTCGGTTTATTCCTGGGAGCAATGGGAAAATCGGCACAGTTTCCTCTCCATGTATGGCTTCCCGATGCAATGGAAGGCCCTACGTCTGTCAGTGCTTTAATACATGCAGCTACAATGGTAGCAGCAGGAGTATATCTCGTAGGAAGAACGTATCCTATATTTGCGGTACCGGTCATTCCTCTCATAGTAGTAGCCTTTATAGGTGCCTTTACTGCCGTATTTGCCGCTACGATAGCAGTCACGGCAAATGATATAAAAAGGGTTCTTGCCTATTCCACACTGAGCCAGTTAGGCTATATGATGTTAGGCCTTGGAGTGGGAGGATATACGGCAGGATTATTCCACCTTATAACACATGCCTTCTTTAAAGCCCTTCTCTTCTTAGGAAGCGGCAGCGTAATACATGGGATGAACGGTGAACAGGATATATGGAAAATGGGAGGCCTTCATAAACATATGAAATGGACATGCTATACCTTTCTTGCAGGCACTCTCTGTCTTATAGGCTTTCCTGTAATTACAAGCGGTTTTTACAGTAAAGACGAAATCCTTGCTTCTGCATTCACATTCGGTGAAAGATGCACTCATAATATGCCTTCATATATACCGTCATATATAGGTTATCTGGGTTATATTCCTTTACTTATGGGTCTTGCAGGCGTATTTCTGACAGCCTTTTATATGACCCGTTGCTTCACCCTTACATTCCTTGGAAATAAAGTTCGTTCCGATATTCATCCCCATGAATCATCACCTGTTATGTATGTCCCTCTTGTTATACTCGCAATATGTTCAATTCTCCTGGGAGCAGTCGGTATTCCCGGTATGAGCCTCTTTCACAGTTTTGTTCATTTTACAGGCGTGGAAGGTATGAACACAGGCGGTATTTATGAATTCGGAGCAGTAGAAGGACCTAACTGGATTGTAATGATTATCTCGGTATTACTCGGATTTGCCGGTATAGGGCTCGGATATGTGTTCTACGGAGTAAGGGTTATTAAACCGGAAGAAACATTTATGAAACCTGTTTTAGAACCGGTTCACGGACTGGTAAATACAATAAGGGATTACCTTATTTATATTACAACTAAAATACCTGCCACGATCATGCTTGTTCTGACTCTACTGTATAAGCTCATATATACAGTAGTAAAAAACAAATACTTTTTCGACGAAATATACAGATATTGCATCATATGTGTAATGCTTATGATTGCACAGTTCTGTTATGTGATAGATAAATTTATAGTAGATAAGTTTGTCGATCTATGGGCATATATTATGCTATTTATAAGCCGTATAAAAAGATGGATAGATGACCATATAGTTGACGGAATTGCAGTAAACGGCTGGGGATATGTGAGTATACAGGGAGGTAAATACCTGACTTATCTTCAGACAGGTAATATACAGCAATATATTATGGCCATATGTATCGGTATAATTTTTCTTGTTATTATAGGTTCCGTAATTGGTTCATTCAATTCTATACCGGGTTTATCAATAAAGTAGATTTTTTGTATAAATTTATAAAATAAAAAAAGGAGTTGACGAGATGTTAAGTGCCATTACATTCCTGCCATTACTGGGAGCACTCATAATATTATTCCTGAATAAAAATGATAAAGAGTATATAAAAATCACCTCCCTTATCTCAAGCGGTATAAGTCTTATCCTGTCACTGATTCTCTATGTGGGGGCTCAGACAAATGTTATTAACCTGCCCGGTGGAAAAACCTTTGAATTATTTCAATGGGAAGGTCCTTTTTCCTGGATCAGATTCGGTGCTCTTGATCAAAACGGGTTTTCCATCAATTATTTTGTAGGAGTAGACGGAATAAGTTTACCTATTGTAGTTCTGACTACATTACTCACATTTCTTTCAATTCTCTATTCAGGTAAATATATAACTAAGAGAATAAAAGAATATTTTTTCCTCTTTTTACTTTTAGAAACAGGTATGCTGGGAGTATTTATTTCTCTGGATTTCTTTCTCTTTTATGTATTCTGGGAAATCTGTCTCGTGCCTATGTATTTCTTGATAGGTATATGGGGTGGTCCGAAGAAAGAATATGCGGCAATAAAATTCTTTTTATATACCCTGGTAGGCAGTATGGGTATGCTGGTAGCCATATTGATACTTTTTTTCAATACCAGTCCCCATACATTAAATATGCTGGAAATTATGGCCCAGAATCCTCTTGCAGGGAAATTTGCCCTGGGAGCTCTTACATTCTGGCTTATGTTTATAGGTTTTGCCATAAAAGTACCTATGTTCCCTTTCCATACATGGTTGCCACTGGCTCATGTAGAAGCTCCTACAGCAGGAAGTGTAATACTTGCAGGTATTCTTCTTAAGATGGGGACTTACGGTTTTTTAAGGGTTGTCCTTCCTATGATGCCGGAAGCATCTGCCGTATTTGCCTTCCCTCTGGTGATACTTGCCTTTATAAGTATTGTTTACGGTTCGTACTGTGCTCTTGCTCAGACTGACTTAAAAAAGCTTGTAGCTTATTCAAGTGTAAACCATATGGGCTATGTTATGCTCGGCATAGCCGCATCCTATGCAGCTACACCTGCAGGAAATGATGCGATGCAGAAAATAATCAATTTCAAAGCAACTGCTCTTAACGGTGCAGTTATGCAGATGGTAAGTCACGGACTTATAACAGGAGCGCTCTTCTTCCTGGTAGGCGTAATTTATGAAAGAGCCCATACAAGGGATCTGAACAGTTTCGGAGG
>CALARM010000321.1 GCA_937888925.1 uncultured Synergistia bacterium
TAGTCCCCGGTATGCCTGTAGTCATACTGGCCTATAATACTCCGGAACTTGCCAGGCTTCTTGAAATATATGACGAAAAAGCAATAGACAGAATTTTCATCTGGCATGGCGACGGAGAAATCCTTACAGGTATTATTCAATATATAGAAGACATGAAAAATGCCGAAAAAGATACCTCTCTTATCGGTGTTCAGAATATCCTCATAATTGAAGGTTCAATAAGCTCCTATTCCAGATATCTTCATATTTTATTTGAAGAGCTCTGGGATCAGACAGATCTGCTTTTGCAGGACAGCCTGACATGGAGCGAAAAATCTCTCAGACAGAGAGCAAGACCCAGGGTTCATCTGGCTCTTTCCTTTGAAGAAGCAATGAAGATTTACGAAAAATTCAAAGGCAATTTAATGGCAGTAATAAGTGAATGCTCCTTTACAAGAAATGGTATTATGGATAATAAGGGAGGACTCGATTTTATCACCATGATAAGGGAAGAATTTCCCTATCTGCCCGTATTACTTCAATCCAATAATCAGGAAAATGAAGAAATAAGCAAAAAACTGAAGACAAATTTTCTGTTTAAAAAATCTCACACACTGGTAAATGATTTCAGGAATTTCTTTGAACATTCTACCGGTTTTGGAGATCTTATTTTCCGCGATCATGAAGGGAAGGAAACGGGAAGAATAAAAAATATTACTTCTTTATATTCACTTATAGATACAGTGCCGGGAGACATTCTGACTGAATATGTGAGGAACGGAAATCTTACAAGATGGCTTCTTGCAAGGACAGAATTTGAGATTGCCAGAGCAGTTTCTTCTTTAACAGATTTAGAAAATAAAACATCGGAAACACTGAGGGAACTGATTAAAAATATTTTTATAGAATACAGGAAAAAAAGTCATAGAGGCTCTATCGTAAATTATTCAAGGCATTTTCATAATGATTATTATAATTTCAGCCGCATAGGCAGTGGTTCTATAGGAGGGAAAGCCAGAGGCCTTGCTTTTATTGATAAAGTACTCGCCAGGTATTTAAAAGAAGATCAATTCCCCCATGTTTCTGTATCTATACCTTCAACACTGGTTCTCGGAACAGATATGTTTGATTCTTTTATAAAGAAAAATAATCTTCTGAATTTTGCTCTTGAAGAAACATCCGATATGATGATAGCAAATGAATTTCTGAATGCAGAATTGCCTGCTACAGCAGTAGGAGATCTCAGGGAATTTATAAGTCATGTAAAAGCCTCTCTCGCAGTCAGATCGTCAAGCCTTCTGGAAGATGCGCTATATCAGCCATTTGCAGGTGTTTATATTACAAAAATGCTCCCTAACAACCAGTTAAATATTGATGAACGGTTCAGAAGTCTTGCCAGCGCAATAAAGCTTGTCTATGCTTCGACATTTTTCAGAAATGCAAAAGCCTATATAGAAACTACGCCAAACAGGGTAGAAGACGAAAAAATGGCAGTTATCATTCAGGAGGTAGTCGGCAAAGCCCATGGGAATGCTTTTTATCCGCATTTTTCAGGAGTAGCAAGATCTTATAACTATTACCCAGTAGGGAATGCAAAGCCTGAAGATGGCGTGGCCAACCTTGCTCTCGGACTCGGTAAAACTATAGTGGACGGAGGCGTATCACTGAGATATACACCTGCCTATCCGGGGATTCTGCCTCAATTCGGCAATATAAGAGATATGTTTGATTATTCCCAGAAGGAATTTTACGGAATAGATCTTGAGCACAGAATATCAACTGCTTTTGCCGAAGAGGATCAATATCTTGTAAAACTCGGTATGGACAGGGCAGAACATGACGGGACACTGAAATATCTGGCTTCTACCTATTCAGTGGATAATGACAGGGTTTACGACGGACTCTTCGGACATGGGCCGAGACTTATCACTTTTGCCCATATACTGAAAAATGAAATATTTCCTCTGTCAAAAATCCTGGAATATCTTCTTAAATTGAGTGAAGATTCCATGGGATGTCCCGTAGAGATTGAATTTGCCGTAACTCTGGACTCAGAAAAAGGTCTTCCGGCACATTTCGGTTTCCTTCAGGTAAGGCCTCTTGTAGTAAGTGATGAACTGGTACAGGTAGAATTATCCGATATAAAAGAAAAGCCTTCTCTGTGTTACAGTAAATTTGCCCTGGGTAACGGCATAATAAACAACATAAAAGATATAGTTTACGTAAAAAGAGAAACCTTCGATCCGTCGAAGAGTTCCCTCATAGCAAAAGAAGTTGACAGGATGAACTCTATGCTCAGATCAGAAAAAAGACCTTATCTGTTAATAGGGCCGGGGCGATGGGGTTCTACGGATCCGTGGCTTGGAATACCGGTAAAATGGAGTCATATAAGTGGTGTAAAGGTTATTGTAGAGGCAAGCCTTGATAATATGAATGTAGATCCTTCCCAGGGATCACATTTCTTCCAGAATATGACATCTCTCAGGATTGGTTATTTCACAGTACCTCTGAACCATCCTGACTGTAAACTTGACTGGTCATGGCTTGACAGTCAACCGGTATCAAAGGAAAGTAATCATTTAAGGCACATAAGGATTGAAAAACCTCTGGAAGTTCAGATTGACGGGCGCAGAGGGCAGGGAATCATTTTTCAGTGAGCAGTTATAAATGGAAAAAGAAATTTGTCGTATAATATTAGAGTGAAAAGTGAAAAGTGAAAAAAAAATCGATTTTTTTTCACTTTTCACTTTTCACTGATCTAAAAAACGCAATCTTATTTTATACAATAAAAATATATGTTATAATGTAGAAAAAAATTAAATTCACCTAGGAGGATTTATATGAGTAAAGAAAAAAAAGACCTGGCAGAAGAATTTTTTCAACTGAGCAGGGTATTACTTTCTATAGCTCAATGTGATAATTATCTGAGCGGAGAGGAAATAAAGTTAATACTGGCAAATATTTCAAAAAACGGTAATATGACAAAAGAACAGGAAGTAATTCTGGAAGATGACATAAATAATCCGAAAGATGTGCTGGAACTGTTACCGGGAATAGAAAGTGAAACAGCAAAAGCGACTCTCATACTGCAGATGTCTCTCATACCTCTTTCGGATAAGTATGTAGACAAAAGAGAAAAAGAAACAGTATATAAAATTCTTGACAATCTGAAATTCGATGAAAAAGTAAAAGAGAAAGCAAGGGAATTTATAACCGTAGCGGCAGATCTATCGGAAGCTCTGGCAAAGTACATTTAATCTTCAGGAGGTCCTCCAATGGAAGACGGGAAAATGACTGTTATAGA
>CALARM010000322.1 GCA_937888925.1 uncultured Synergistia bacterium
ATACATAGTACAGCCTGTCTGTGAAATTCCGGTGAAATTATGAGATGTTTTTTTACGGATCTTTTATCTCCAGAAGAGGATCTCCCCTTTTTACCTTCCCTTCTGCAATTATTCCAATCTCTTTCCCTATAACTATTACGGGAGATATGAGAGATTTCCCTGATGCTTCAATAGCACTGATATTGAAATCTATTAATTTCTGACCTGTTATTACATCCTCTCCTTTTATAACATGCGGAAAAAATCCATCGCCTTTCATCTCAACCGTATCAATACCTATATGTATGAGTATTTCAAGTCCGTCTTCTGTGAGAATACCGCAGGCATGGCCAAGCAATGCGCCTATTTTCCCTTTTAAAGGAGCTTCTGCAACTCCTTCATCAGGCAGGATGGCCACTCCGTCACCGAGCATTTTTTTTGAAAAAACCTCGTCAGGCACTTCTTCCAGAGGAATTAAAGTGCCGGTCATAGGAGATCTCAGTATTTCAGTCATAGTGCCTCCATAAATCAGAGCAATTTTTTTATTTCTTCTTCAATAAATTCCGCATCTGTTCCTATAACGACCTGAATATTTCCTCCACCCAGTTTCATAACCCCTGCGACTCCCTGTTTTTTAAGATCCTTTTCATTCAGTTTCGTAATATCATTAAGTGTAATCCTCAGTCTTGTAATACAGCTGTCAAGATTTTTAATATTTCCTTTTCCTCCGAGGGCCTGTAAAATTTTACTGCTTTCCATTTTTATTCCTCCACTTCGTTATTTTCTTCTTCCTCTCTTCCCGGTGTAATGAGATTAAATCTTCTTATAACCACCCTGAAGAGTATATAATATAAAATTCCGTAGATTAAACCTGAGGGAAATACCAGTAAAGGCTTTGTCCCTTTACCGAAAAAGAGAATATAATCAATAAGACCGGCAGAAAAACTGAATCCCATTTTTATGCCGAGCAAAGAACATATCGCCATAGATGTACCTGTAAGAAAGGCATGAATGCCGTAGAGAACAGGCGCAAGGAACATAAATGAGAATTCTATAGGTTCCGTAATGCCTGTAAGAAGGGATGTAAGAGCCGAGCCTATTAAAATACCGGCTACTTCTTTCCTTCTCGATGTTTTTGCTTCATGAACCATGGCAATACACACTGCCGGCAGGGCAAACATCATAACAGGATAAAAACCTGACATAAAGGTTCCTGCCGAAGGATCTCCTGCAGCAAAACGGTTCAGATCGCCATGTATGATTTTTCCTGTGCTGTCTGTAAAACTTCCGAAATTAAACCATACAAAGGTGTTTAATATATGATGCAACCCGAAGGGTATTAAGAGTCTGTTAGCAATACCGTAGATAAAGACTCCTGCGGGACCTATGGAAATCATCCAGTTACCTGCCAAATCTATGGCTTTCTGAATAAAGGGCCATATAATACTTGCAAGTAATCCTATAAAAAGGGCTGAAAAACATGTAATAATAGGAACAAATCTTTTTCCTCCGAAAAAACCGAGAAATCTCGGCAGACGAATTTTATTATATCTTTCGTAAAGTGATGCAGCTACAAGACCTATAATCAGACCTCCAAGAACTCCCATATCTACAGGTGACTTCATGTCGGGAGATGGCGGGGGATGGACGGATTCAATGGTTTTTGTCATTACAAGATAGCCTGCTACGGAAGCAAGTCCTGCTACGCCAGTATCGGACGTAAGACCTGTAGCGACACCTATGGCAAAAATGAGAGGCAGATTATCAAAGATTGCACCGCCTGATTTCATCATGACAAAACCTGCCGTGTTTATAAGTGTATGGTCATGTGTGAGGGATTTAATCAATTCTCCCAGCCTTAACAGTAAGGCAGCAGCAGGAAGAACTGCAATAGGAGTCATAAGGGATTTACCTATTCTCTGAAGCATACCCATAAGATTAAATTTCATAGCAATCACTGTTAATTATTTATTTTCACTTCAATAATATTATAATTTTACCTGAGCAGGTTAACTTTTCAATGAGGTATCATAAAAATCCTTCTTTATCATTAAAAGTTAATTTAATGCTCTTTTTAAAAGAGGAATTGATTATTCCTCTAAGAAAGTAGTAATTTATAAAGCTGTTTATCTGGAATATAACAGGAATATTTATTAAATTTTCAGGAAATTATGAAAGGAGTAGATTTTTTTGGAATCAAAAGAAGAAAAAACTGTAATCCCGCCATGGGGGCGTAATTTTGTTATTATATGGGGTATTTTAATCTCTCTATTTTTCATCGGCATTGGTATTTTTTCAGTTGTAACAGTCAATAATTACAGAGTGGGTGCTATTCTCAGACACAATGCCAGAATCGATTCTAAAGCAGTAGAGCCGGGCCGTACCGAGTCGGAAACTGCTTTGCCTGCCGGAGCCAATCCCCGTAAAGTCACTGCTGGTATTTATCTGGATAGCATTACTTCTATATCCATCCTGGATTCCAGCTGGAGCCCTGTCTTTTATATCTGGTTTAAATGGAGTGATAAGGATATTAACCCCGGCGAGACCTTCAGGATTATGGAAGGAGAGATTGTCTCTAAAGAGAAACTGATTGATAAAGTTGACAGAGGAGAACACTATGTCCTGTATCTGGTAAATGCGAAAATTACTAAATTCTTTGGTACTGAACGCTATCCTGTAGATGATCACCTCCTGACCATTGCAATTGAAGATGGCAAAATGCCATGGAAGGAACTGGAATATGTTCCTGATACAGAAAACTCAAAAATAAGTTCCAGGGTGAAAATGCCGGGATATAAAGTGAGTAAGATCGGCATAGTAATGAAGCCCCATACCTATAAGACAAACTTCGGTGAGCCGGGAGTTTCTGCCGATAAAGGACATACTTATTCACAGATAATTTACGGATTAT
>CALARM010000323.1 GCA_937888925.1 uncultured Synergistia bacterium
GTGAGGGCGGAGTTAATGATCAGGGAATGGTTGAAGCAGTAAATCAGCTCCGTGCCAGAGGGGGATTTGCCGGTGGTTCAGATGTTAAATTTCATCTTAATAAAGGCGAAGCTTCCCGGCCAGGAGGCAGACACTGGACCACTACCGTAGACGGGGTTCATGTAGATACATGGCCTACCATGTATGATCGTGATAAACCATATAACAACCAGGGCAAATCTCTGGTTACAGGCTTCCCCGGCGCATCTGAACCGGACAATCTTCAGAAAGGAAAGAAAGGATGGGAAGCCGATGTGAGTTTTTCAGGAGACTCCCCTGTAAATCTGGAATATATGCCTCCTGAAGGGAAAAAGCCTCCTGTGAGTATATCCTTTGATAAAAATGCTTATGACGGAAAAAACGCAGAAGAGATTAAGCAAAAAGTAAATGACGATATTACCGTTGTTCTGAAGACTGAGTCAACTATGGAAAGATTGCAAAAACTGGAAAAAGAAAATAAAGATCAATTTGATTATGAAATGATGGGTGCTTCAGAAGAATATAAGGAAAATTATAATAAATGGAAGGAAAAAAATAAAGAAGGACAAGAATGGGTGAAAAATCATCCTGATCTTTATGAGTGATTTCAGGTTTCAAAAGTGACTATTATCAATCCGATATATCCGATAAATCCGACCAATCCGAGTTCAGACGAGGTGGAAGAATGATATATATTTATGATATGCGTATGAACGACGGATCTCGGCACTTTACCAGTCTGCCTCAGACAGTACTCTGGTATGAAGTAAGGGATCATGTGAGTAATCTGCCGGGAGCGGTTCTGACAGGTTTTATTTGCGATGACATTACAGAAGCATGGATTGATTTTACCTACATGGACTATAAATTTTCCATCAATGATCAGTTTGGTGATTACTGGTTTTTTGTAGATGAGCCATCATGCCCCGATGAGATTCTGGGAAAAGTCCTCGCACATTTCAGGAGTTTACTTTACTGAGTGCTGATAACGTTAAATATGCCACTCATTGATTACTGCTCTGGGGTGTTGGGTTAAGAAGATTAAAACCCTTCACCCTTCACCCTTCACATATAAATATATCTTTACATAATTTTTCTTTTTGTGTATATTATATTGATGAAAAAAAATAAAGTTCTTGCCTCAGAGAAATACAGTGAAAGAAAATCTCTCCTATTGCTTTCCATATGTATCTTTCTTTTTACTCTTTTTATTTACGGATTGACTGCTTTCCCGTCCCTTTCACCTGTCGGAGACGGAGCGGAACTTGTAACCAGCTCATATCTGCTCGGTATAAACCACCCTCCCGGCTATCCTCTTTACAGTATGGTGGGACATATTTTTGTATCTCTTCCTGCCGGGAATATTCCCTTCAGATTGAATCTTATGTCTTCTTTTTTCTCCTCTCTTTCGTCTGTTCTTATTTTTTTAAGCGCTTTTCTCTTATTTAAACATAAGGTGCCTGCCATTGTTACAGCTTTAATTTATTCTTTCTCCTACACTTTCTGGAAACTTTCTGCATGTACAGAGGTTTTTACGCTGAATTTATTTCTCGCTATTTCTATGATATATGTTCTGTTACTCAGACGGGAAAGAACCGGCACGGGAGAAACAGGAGACAGACTTCTTTATATATTCGCCTTTCTCTGTGGTCTGAGTCTCTGTCACCATCATACGATAATTTTATTGTTTCCTTCATTTGTTTATTTACTCTTTACTCAAAAAGAGTCTTTGTCTTATAGAAACATTTTATTTTCTTTTATATTCTTTCTGATTGGACTTGTTCCGTATCTCTATATACCGCTCAGAGCCGGTTCATCTCCTCTGAACTGGGGAGGTACTGATTTATACGGAATTATGGGGATAATATCAAGAAGGGGCTATGGCTCCGTAAGCCTGAGTGCATCAGGGAATTCCGGTAATTTCGCCGGATTTCTTCATACCATGTCGGTGTATTTTACATCCCTTGCAGGTCAGTGTACATTCTTATTCGTCCCCCTGTTTTTATTGGGAATCGTTCAATCTTTCAGAAAAGACAGAAAGATTTTTTTATTTTTTCTGTTAATATTTATTTTGTCTGGGCCCTTTTTTCTCTTTATAGCCTCACCGTCTTCAGAAGAAGGCTGGAAATGGCTCATAGAGAGATTTTATTTGCCTTCTTTTCTTGCTATTACATTTTTTACTGGTTTTTCCATTCAGTTTATTACTGAAAAAATTAAAAAGCCTTCCATGGGATATCTGCTTTTGTTACTTATTCTCATCCCTCTTATTTATAATTACCAGAAAGTAAATAACGGCAGTAATTATTTATATTATGACTACAGCAGGAATCTTCTTAACAGTCTTCCTGAGAATTCTGCTCTCATCTGTAAGAGCGATCTGTGTGGCATGGCAGCCATGTATTTTCAGTATGTGGAACATTTCAGGGAAGACGTGAAGGTTTTTCACTATGGTCTTTTACGATCTGAGTGGTATAAACGCCAGATGAAAGAGCTTTATCCTGATATTTTTGCCGGTTCACCCGGCAGAGATGAAATTATAAAAATGATTGTCATGAAATATCCTTTATATTTTGATATACCGCCGGAAGAATTTTCCGGTCATATGACCTGCTGCGGTCTTGTTTACGGATTCTCCTCCGGGGACACTCATAAACCTGAGAAAATTTTAACATTACTGGAAGATGGGTATAAATTTAGAAATAATCTTGAACCCTGTCGGTACAATGAATATTTCAGCAGAGAATTACTGAAATTTTATGCCACTGCTTATTATATGACAGGTATGGAATTGGAAAAAGAACATCTTTACGGAGATGCAGAAAAAGCTTTTACGAAATCACTGGAACTTCATAAATTCCCTCACGTTTATAACAGTCTGGGCTTCCTTTATTATCTCCGGGGAGATTATAAAAAAGCTATGGAATATTATAATAAAGCCCTGGGGTTTAAAGAAGATTTCCCGGAGCTCTATTGCAATATGGCTCTTCTTTATAGAAAAGAGGGAAATTTAGACCTTGCAGAAGAGTTTTACAGAAAAGCCATCACATGTTCTCCTGATGATTTTGAAGCTTATTTCAATATGGCTCTTGTATATCTTGAAAAAGGTGACCTGGATAAAGGAGAAGAATATTTTAAAAAATCTCTTGAATTAAATCCTGATAATCCTGCAGTTTATTCAAATCTTGCAGTAATTTATGATAAGAAGGGTAATATAGAAGGTGTCATAACTGCTCTGAACAGATCTGTAGAGTTAAATCCGTCCGTACCTGAGCTTCAGTATAATCTGGCTGTGGCTATGATAAAAGCCGGCAGATTTAAAGAAGCCAGAA
>CALARM010000324.1 GCA_937888925.1 uncultured Synergistia bacterium
TTCTTTCTTTCAGAAAGTCTTCGGGACAGAAACATTCTATGAAATAACAGGGAATTTTACATTTACCGGCTATATTTCTTATGGGACTCCTGTATATTTCATAAGGAAATGTCCCGTCCAGTATTACTCCGACATGGGACGATGCCATACAATCTGCTATAATAAAAAGGGTTTTATAGATCAATTTTCTGTTTTCAGGGGTATTTTTCAGCGGATCTTCTCCAAAGAAAAGTCTTTCCCTTATAACATCAGTATTTATAACGGGTAAATTCAATTTTTTAGATAATCTGGAAGCTACAGTGCTCTTACCGCATCCGGGAAGACCTGCTATAGCTATGATTAATTGTTTGTTATTCATTTAATAACTAACCGTTTATCATAGCTGCACCCATATATGCAGTTGTTAAAGACAATCCTGACCCCATGACCATGGCAACATTGCATCCGTTGGCTGCGGCAAATACAGAACCGGCTATACCCAGGACTCCTGCCGTAACAAGAGCTGCCCCTTTTAAAATCTGCCTGTTCCTGTAAACCTGAGGATCCTGTACTTCTGAACCGGATTTTTGTTTCATGTTTTTCAGTTGATCCATTTTCTCCATTTCCCGGTCAGGCTGAGTTCCACCCAGATCTACTTTATCCTTTATAGTTTCTTTTTCAACCTTTACGGTATTTTGCCTTATACCTGAAAAACCTATATTACTGATTTTCATAGAGTAATCCTCCCCTTATATATTTATATTATTATAGTAAATTATTATGAATTTCTTTGCAACAAATAAATGTTAAAAATTTGTTAATAAAAATTTAATTTTTTTCTTCTGGAGGATTTTTAATTGCTCTGTGGAAAATTCAAATCATGAACGGAAACCTTAATTGCGGGGGTTAGTTCTAATTTTATTGAACTTATGAAAAAAA
This sequence comes from uncultured Synergistia bacterium, assembly GCA_937888925.1. Next base: position 919 of record CALARM010000324.1, read on the forward strand.
AATCTGCCTGATTATATACATGCAGATTTTTTTTTCTGATAGAAATGAGGTTGAAAAGTGGAGTTTACTCAGTCGATTTTTACATTTGAAATACTGGATTTCTGGGATGATAAAGTAAAGGAAGAAGTCCGGCAATTTCTCGCTTTCAACAGTCTCCATTATGAAGATGATGTGGATTTTACCGCATTATACCGCGCAGACGGAGAAATAGTAGCTACAGGATCTCTGAGCCATAATATAATCAAATGTGTTGCCATATCCCCTCGGTTTCGAGGGGGAAACCTTATGGCAAAATTAATGACCAGACTTGTAACCATGCTTTACAGACGCGGGTATACCCATCATTTTATTTTCACCAAACCCCGTTATGTAAGAAGTTTCTCGACCTTTGGCTTTCAGGAAGTAGTAAGGGGAGAGCCCTATGTGGCAATGCTGGAACATGGGATAGAAGAAAATATACATAAATATGTAAGTAAACTGTCGGAACATAAGAAAGGTGGAAAACACACAGGTGCCATGGTTGTAGACTGTAATCCTGTAACATATGATCACATGTATGCCATCACTCTTGCAGCAAGCCTCTGTGACTGGCTTCATTTGTTTCTTGTAAGTGAGCCCAAGTATTTTTTCCCTCTTGAAGTACGTCTTGAATTATTGAAAAAAAGTATTTTACCTCTCAAGAATGTAACTATACATTTCGGAGGAGAATATCTTGTATCATATCTGACTTTCCCGAAATATTTCATACAGAAGGAAGAAATAAGTCATGCCCATGCTCTTCTGGGAGCTTCGCTATTCGGTAAATATATTGTGCCGGCACTGAATATTACTCATAGATATATAAGACAGGAACCTGATTCGAAAATTGATACAATTTACAATGATACAGTAAAAGCTACCCTTCCTTCTTACGGAGTGGATGTTCATGAGATTGCCAGTTTAACCGTAGATGGTCATCATATGAGTGCAAAGTTACTGAGAAAGATGGTTTATGAAGATAGATGGGACGAGATAGGGAAGATTGTTACACCTGACACGTATGACTTTTTAAGAAGCGGAACAGATGAAGCGGAATTGATTTTAATGCGTATGAGAGCAGGTAAAGATCCCTATGAAAGAGTTTAGCAGAGACGAATGTGCTTTGATTGAAAAATTACAGGCCCTGTGGGCCTTATGGAGGTGTCTTGATGAATTTAAAAACAATGGGACTTGCAGGAACGCTTGAGTCCAGCGATATTTTAATAACTCTTTCCCCGAAAGAAAAAGGAGTCGGAAGAATAGTTGAACTTGCCAGTCCTGTAAAACAGCAGTTCGGAGAACAGATTGTTTCTACTATAAATGATGTGCTGGATAAATATGATATAGAAGATGTTCTTGTAAGCGTGCGCGATAGAGGTGCCCTTGATTTTACAGTGAGGGCCAGAACTGAAACTGCCATACAGAGATCTATTAAAGGGGCGTGACGCGTAACGCGTAACGCATGACGGGAAAATCTTTATTCCATTTGTTTCCCGTCATTAAAATTATGGATGAGAATATACCTGTTACGCATTATGTGCCACATGTCACGATTCTCATATAAATAACTGAAAAGAGGTTTGTTTATGAAAAGGT
>CALARM010000325.1 GCA_937888925.1 uncultured Synergistia bacterium
ACTGCCTGGGCTCTATCTGCAACCTTTAATTTTTTAAATATAGCTCTCATATGGGCTTTCACAGTTTTATCACTGATAAAAAGTTTTTTACTGATTTCTATATTACTGTTCCCGCTGGCTACCAGCTTTAATACTTCAAGTTCTCTTTTGCTCAGTATAGATTTTTCTTCTTCTTCTTTTCCGGATTCCTTGCTCATATAAACAAATTTATCAATTAATTTTCTTGCAATAGAAGGATCAATAAGAGATTCACCGGTACTTGCAACCTTTACGCTTTTCAGCAATTCTTCCCTGGGAACATTTTTCAGCATATATCCTGTTGCCCCTGCTTTTATTGCTTCAAATACATTTTTATCATCGTCATACATAGATAACATTATAATTTCTATGTCAGGGAAATCCTGTTTTATAACTCTTGCTGCAGTAACCCCATCCATAACAGGCATTTCTATATCCATTATAATTACATCAGGTTTTGTATTTTTTACCAGGTTTACAGCTTCCTGTCCATTTGAGCAGGAACCAAGAACTGTTATCCCCTCCTCTTTTTTCAGAATCTCACAAAGTCCTTCACGGAGAATACTATGATCATCTACAACCAGTACTTTTATATTCTTTTTAAACACAGTTACATTTCTCCATTCTATTAGACCAGGATTTTCGGGATTTTCAGGATGATAAAATTAATATTCACTATCAAGACTGGTAAATTATGTTCCTGATTATGGTAATCCCGTACATCTTTTAATAATATTTCTATTTTATACTTTTTTTTCCTTCATAAGTATAACATAAAATAGATTTTCAGGTAACAGATTACGAAATTTGGGAACAGGATTTTCAAGATTATATGAGAATCGTAATGCGTAACGCGTAATGCGTGGCGGGAGGGCTGAATTTTCATTCCTTGTTGTGGCCAAACCGATCGGGGCCGTTACCGGGGTTGATAAGGGATGATACTTCTAATTCCTGTAATCCCATAAATCCTGCTAATCCCTGTCAACTTTTCTTATCAAAGAAATAAGGCACAGGGGCTTTGTCTTTATGAGGAAAGTAGTTTTTGGCTATTACCCTGCCATGGTTTCGCAGATTAATAAGGTTTTTGTAAGCGTCATCTTTTAGTTTTGCTGCTGCGTGAATAGTTTCTCCATCCTTGATTTTAACATCTTCCATTGTAGACTGAAGGGTTCCATGAACGGTACGGAGTTTTGAGATTACATCCCGGGACAGGAGAGACATATTACTTTTCAGCATATTTCTTGCAGGGCTTATTCTTTTTTCAATTCTATCAATTTGTTCCATAATTTTCTGTTTTTCATGGATGAGTTTATTTACGATTTCTGTATTGCTGTTCTGAAGAGCAGACTTCTGTTCTTCTGAAATCCTTATTACATCTTTAAAATATTCTATTTCTTCTTCCATGCCTTTCTGTACAAGGAAGTAAGCAAAAGGTCTGGCCGGTAAAGTTTTTTCTTCAGTATGTTTTTGATTCATAACAATCATCTCTTTCCCTTACTATACTGCAGCATAAAACCTTTTTTCTTTCTGTATATTATCTGTGGGAGGAATTTCTTTTTCCTGTTTTTGCGTATTATAAACTTTGATAACTTCAAGCCATGCCTCTCTGAGTTCTTTAACCATTCCTATGACCCTGTCTACCGGTGCAACATCTAAATCTATATCTGCCGTTACGAGTTGATTAAGCATAAATTCATAGAGAAATAAAAGATTTTTAGCCATGTCTCCACCCTGTTTCATGTCCAGAGTTATAGCCAGTTCATTTATTATGGCTTTTGCCCTCTTCAGGCTGTAACTTATTTCTTCTATCTGTTTTCCGTCTTTTTCTTTCCTGTTCATCTTTATTTTTGCCTGAATCAGAAATTTTATCGCTCCGTCATATAACATAACTACCAGTTTTTCCGGAGAAGATGTTTCCACCTGCGTCCTTTTATATGCTGCATAGGGATTTGACAAGCCGGTCATTGTATTTACCTCCTGATTTTATTATGAAAACAGAGAAACACTTGATATATTGCTCAGCTGAAACATAACAGAAGTGCTCTGGCTGAGCAATGCGTCGTAAGTAGCCTGAATATCCGCATATTTCTGTGTATAGTATTCTTCTCTTTTTGTAAGATACTCCTC
>CALARM010000326.1 GCA_937888925.1 uncultured Synergistia bacterium
TTGACCCGAAGGTTGTAAAAGCATTTAAACAGATTTTACCGCAGTTACTTAAAATCAAAGGTACAGATATAAAGTCTTTTGAGTGATTTTTTTACCTCCTTTCACAGGGCGAACACAGTGGTTCGCCCCTACAATTCGCCTTCACGATTTTCATATAATCCCTGTCATTTCTTTTAAAATTTCTTCAACAGAAAATGGAAGGCCGTTATATTTTAAAATTTTATCTTCTATCTCTATACCTGTATTGAGTTTTATCAGCTTAGAGAACTGTCCTGTAAGGTTATTTTCTATTATTATAACTTTTTTTGCTCTTTTTATATATTCCTCTGTTTTTTTATGTAACGGATAGATTTGATTAAAACAAAGAAAAGCCATATCATATCTCTTCAGCCTGTCAATTGCCTCTTTAATCGCTCCACCTGTAGAACCCCAGCCTATTACAAGAATATCATAATTTTCAGAACCGGTTAACTCCGGCTCTATCACTTCTTCTCTTATAGCTTCCAGTTTTTTCATCCTTTTATTCTGCATTTTAACTGCTATGTCGAATTCTTCCGTAATATGTCCTTCTTCATCATGTTCATGACTGTCATATGATATCAGACCCGAACCATGACCGAAGATGCCTCTCGGTGATATGCCGTCTTCCGTAAGTTTATATCTTTTATAATTACTGTCTGTTTCTATAAAATAATTTTTTATATTTACATCGGAAAATCTTAATTTATCTATATTAATATTATAGTATGAATCTACCAGAAATTGATCTGTCAGTATAAGAACCGGAACCTGATATTTATCTGCCATATTGAAGGCTCTGGCGCTCAGGTAAAAGGCATCTTCTATGCCTGTGGGGGAAAAGATAATCCTGGGGAAATCGCCATGGCCTGAATAAAGGGCTAATTCTAAATCTCCCTGAAGAGTTCTTGTTGCAACTCCGGTAGCGGGCCCCGGTCTCTGGGCAATATGAATAACCACAGGTATTTCCATTATTCCTGTAAGACTCAGCCCTTCACCCATAAGGGCAAAGCCTCCTCCTGACGTTGTTACCATGGCCCGCCCTCCGGCACACCATGCCCCTGCAGCCATATTTATCGCTCCTATTTCATCTTCTGCCTGTTCAACTATTATACCGAAATCTTTACAGTGTTTTGCGAGGAATGTAAGGACTCCTGTGCCGGGTGACATGGGATAGGAGCTTATGAAATTACATCCCCCGCCAATAGAACCGAGAGCTACTGCTTCCGTTCCTGTCATTATAATATGGTCTTTTATTAAGTCATCTTTTTTTATAGAAATTTTTATATTTACAGTAGAGGCTATTTCATAGCCTTTCCCTGCTGCTTCTATATTTTTTTTAACTATTTCTTCTCCGTATTTTGAAAAATATTTTCTTATATAATCAAACATCATTTCTTCTTCTATATTGAGTATGCCGGCAGCCATACCTGCGGCAATCACATTGGAGTATATTTTATTTCCCAGTTCCGATGCTATTTTTACAAAAGGTACTTCAGTAAATTTATGTTTTGTAGAGATTTTTTCTCCTATTATGAGTGTTTTCTCCGTTACCTTTTTCTCAAGGTGATCCAGATTATCATTCCCTATAGGTATTAAAATATCTATTATGTCACTATAAGCCTTTACAGGTTTTTCGGAAATTCTTATTTCTGTGGAATTAAAACCTCCTCTGATACGGGACATATACTCTTTCGTGGCGAAAACATTGTAACCGGAGTTTTTTGTTACCCTGCTCAGTATGTCTTCTATCGTCTGTATACCCTGTCCTGCCTGTCCGCATATGACTATCGACAGACATGGATTTACGGGATTTATGGGATTATAAGGATTTTCATTCTGCTCTATCATTTGCTTCACCTTTTTCAATAATATATTTTTGCATATCACGCATTACGCATCACGATATTATTAAACTGACGATAACAGCTATTTTTTTTTCTTTCTTTATGTTATTATTTTATATACAAATTATTTCGTGACTCTTTATAATTATCCTCCCGTCACGGGTTATGCGTCACATGTCACGAACAAAAAGAAAGGAATGATGTTATGAATCAATCTCTAAAAATTATAGCTCTTATTACATTTCTCGTTATAGTAATGAGCTACGGATTTGCTCAGGAAAAGATCGATTTAAAACAATCCCTTACATGGCCTGAGTATATTCTCAAAGGGAAAATGGATAATGGTATCGATTATTATATAATGGAACATAAAAAACCGAAAAACCGCATACTTGCCTGGGTTGCAGTAAGAGCAGGCTCTTTGCAGGAAACGGATAAAGAAAGAGGTATAGCCCATTATCTGGAACATATGGGCTTTGACGGCACTAAAAATTTTCCTCCAGGAGAACTTGTTAAATACTTTGAAAGTATAGGCACTGATATGGGACCTGATATAAATGCCTATACCGCTTTTGACAGAACCGTCTATATGATTGAAGTTAATAATGAGAAAGAAGAATATCTGGATAAAGCCATTACAGCCCTTTCTGATTATGCTTTTAATATGCTTTTACTCAAAGAACAGGTAGACAGGGAAAAACCTGTCATACTGGAAGAACTCCGCCTCGGTTCCGATGTGGATAAAAGGGTATGGGAAAAACGGATTAATCTTATTTTTAAAGATTCTCTCTATCCTGACAGGTTACCTATCGGCATAAAAGAAACTATTGAAAAATTTTCTCACGAAGATTTGAGAAATTTTTATTCTACCTGGTACAGACCAGACCTGATGAGTATTGTAGTAGTCGGAGACTGTAAGGCTTCAGAAGTAGAGAAAAAAATAAAGGCTATGTTTTCTCCTGTTCCTCAGGCAAAAAGCGATAAACCTGATTTATACGTACCTTTTAAACCACATAAAGAAATTTATACGGGTATTATAACAGACCCTGAATTGAAACCTGCATCTGTCATTATAAGTTACCTGAGAGAACCTGAAAAAACAGTGACTGTGGAAGATTATAAAAGAGATCTCTGTGACAGACTCTTATTTACAATGATAAATATGAGATTTTCACTGGAAAAATATAAACTTGATACACCTCTTATCACTGCGTCAGGATATAAATCAGGATGGCTCAGATCCCTTACCGAAGCGGGCTTCAGCGCAGAAGTTAATCCTGGAAAATCTATGAAGGCCCTTGATGTTATGATGCAATATATAGAAGGATTTCGCACCCATGGGTTTACTGATGTGGAAAGAGATGAAGCACAATCACAGATGCTTCAGAATTTGAGAAAGGCAAAGGAAGAGAAAGATACCAGAGAGGCCAGTTCTTATATCAGTTCTATTATGAGTGATCTTATGCATGACAGTATATATACTTCTTATGAACAGGATTATGAACTTGCACAGAAACTTCTTCCTTTAATAACGGATGAAGAGGTAAATTCCCGTATAAAATATCTCTTTGAACCGGTAAATATGTCTGTCTTAATATCAGGGCCACCTGCTGATATGGAACAGATAAAAGAAGAACAGGTATTATCATCTGTAAATACTGTAATAAAAAGCGGTGGTACTCCTTATAAACTGGAGAAAATAAATTATTCCTATGATTACAGCAAATTAAAACCGTCTGAGATTGTATCCACTCAGGAATATAAAGAACCTGGCATTACAGAGTTAAAACTTTCAAACGGTCTTACAGTTTTTCTTAAACCGACTGAATTCGATAAAGATACTGTATATGTAAGCTATGTGTCTGCAGGAGGTAAACTTCTTGAAAAACCGGATACTCCATGTATGTGTGATGTAGCGCAGATTGCCTGGGGAAAAGGTGGTACTGAAGATCTTACTCAATTCGAAGTAGAGAGATTACTTAAAGGTACAAATATACGTTTTTCCACAGGTGGAAGCACTATGTACGGCATTCATGGAAGTTCTGCAAAGGCTGAACTTGAAAAACTCTGTCAGTGGATGTATCAGTATATGGTTCGTCCCGGTTACAGAGAAGAAGGCATAGCCTATGGTATAAAACTTGTACAGGACAACATAAGATATATGTCACAGTACCAGGAAGGAGCTATGGAGGAAGCAGAAAATAAAATTCTTCTTCCCGGTAATCCTCTCTCCGGTACTGCTACTGAAGAGGATGTAGACAGATATAGAGACAGTGAAAAACTGAAACTGTTTCAGACCTTATCCTGTGTACCTTCAAACAGTGAACTTGTAATTACAGGTGCATTCGACCCTGTTGAGGCTACTGCTCTTATATGTAAATATTTCGGTTCTCTTCCTGCAGGTGAGAAACCTTCTGTGCCCTGTACATATTTCAGAGCAGATTTCCCTGAAGGCAATACAAAACGTATCGTTTACAGAGGTATGGAAAACAGATGTCTTATGACAGTTCTCTTTCCGGGATGTATGAAAAATGATTCCGATGTGGTGCCTCTCAGGGTACTTGCCAAGGTGCTTGATATGCGTTACTGGGATAAGATAAGAATAGAGAAAAGCCTTGTATATGCCGTATGGGCAGGAAATATTTCTCCTCTTACCATTAAAGGTCATGGCAGAGTTGAACTCGGAACCGGATGTAACCCTGATAAGGTAGATGAAGTTATGGAATGTATGATGGCAGAAATCAGAGATATACAGAAGAACGGCCCGTCGGAGAAAGAACTGGATTCGGCAAAAACCATTCTTCTGAAAGATTATGAAGAGAGACTTGAGAGAAATTCCTTCTGGATCGGTGAAATTCAGGGAAGTTATCTCTTTAATTATGATCGTGAAAAAGCTCTTAAAAATAAGGATTTAATTGCCGGAATAAAAGCCGAAGAGGTTAAAGGAGCAGCTATAAAATATCTCAATGAGAAGAATAATGTAATTATAATAGCTTTACCGGAAGAAAAAACTTCTTCGGAAGGAGATAATAAAAAAGAGTAGAAATAAATAGCTATTGAATCTTTAAACATAAGACGTGAGAGATTATCGATAGTGTAAGGTATTTTGTGTAAAATTACAATGAAATAAGATCTGACCGTATGTTTACACAGAATTTATGACACAGTCGAATTACTTTCACGTCTTATTTTCGCCGGATTTGTTTTTATGCGTAATACTGATTACGCGTCACGCGTCACGCGTCACGCGTCACGATTCAAAAAGGAGTTGTATTAACAATGAAAAGGCTTGATAGTTTCAAAAGCAGAAAAAAACTCGAAGCGGGAGGAAAATCCTATGATATTTTTCATCTGGGAGCACTGAAAAACGCAGGATTTCAGATAGATAAACTTCCTTTTTCCCTGAGGATTTTACTGGAAAATTTACTTCGTCAGGAAGACGGAGGTTTTGTCAAAAAAGAAGATATAGAAGCTCTTGCCATGTGGGATCCTTCTAAAAAGACAGAAAAAGAGATATCCTTTATGCCTGCCAGGGTTCTTATGCAGGATTTTACAGGAGTTCCTGCTGTAGTAGATCTTGCCGCCATGAGAGATGCCATAAAGAAACTGGGAGGAGATCCGAATAAAATTAATCCTCTCCAGCAGTCTGATCTTATTATAGATCATTCTGTTCAGGTAGATCATGCCGGTTCCGAAAAAGCTCTCGGATTGAATGTAGAAAGAGAATATGAAAGAAATACCGAAAGATATACCTTCTTAAAATGGGGTCAGAAATCTTTTCGGAATTTCAGTGTAGTCCCCCCGGGAGCAGGTATAATTCATCAGGTCAATCTTGAATATATCGGTAAAGTTGTTTTTACGTCTTCTGAGAACGGAACAGTTCTTGCTTATCCCGATACAGTCGTAGGGACAGACTCTCATACAACTATGATTAACGGTCTCGGCGTACTCGGATGGGGCGTCGGTGGTATAGAGGCGGAAGCTGCTATGTTAGGTCAGCCTGTTTCCATGCTTATTCCTCAGGTAGTAGGGTTCAAATTACATGGTTCTTTACATGAAGGTGTTACTGCAACTGATCTCGTTCTGACCATTACAAAAATACTTCGTAAAGCCGGCGTGGTAGGAAAATTTGTAGAATTCTACGGCCCCGGCCTGGCCCATCTCAGTCTTGCTGACAGAGCAATCATTGCAAATATGTCACCCGAATATGGTGCAACAATGGGATTTTTCCCTGTAGATGAAGAAACCCTTAATTATTTGCGTTTCACCGCAAGAGATGAACAGCTTGTAGAGCTTGTGGAAGCCTATACAAAGGAACAGGGACTCTTCAGAACCAGAGACAGTGCTGAACCTCTGTATAATGACAGACTGGAACTTGATCTGTCAGATATAGAACCATGTATCGCAGGCCCTAAAAAACCGCAGGAACATATTGCCCTTAAATCATCAAAGGATTCTTTTAACAACTATATAAGTGAATTAAAAGGAGAAAAGAAATCTTTCAATGGAGGAGATTATGAGCTTAAAGACGGTTCTGTAGTCATAGCTGCCATAACAAGCTGTACCAATACATCGAATCCTTCCGTAATGTTAGGTGCAGGAATTCTTGCAAAAAAAGCAGTAGAAAAAGGCCTGAAGGTAAAGCCATGGGTAAAAACAAGCCTTTCTCCCGGCTCCCGCGTTGTTACTGCCTATCTTGAAGAAAGCGGATTTTTACCGTATCTTGAAAAACTCGGTTTTCATGTGGCAGGTTACGGTTGCGGCACATGTATCGGAAACAGCGGCCCCTTACCTGAACCGTTCACTAAAGCGGTTAAAGAGGAAAAACTTCTTCTCGTATCTGTATTGAGCGGAAATCGTAATTTCGAAGGAAGGGTTCATCCCCTTGCAAGAGCCAATTACCTTGCTTCGCCTCCTCTCGTTGTGGCCTATGCCATAGCGGGCACAATGGATATTAACCTTATGGAAGAACCTCTCGGTTACGACAGAGACGAAAAACCTGTTTATCTGAAAGATATATGGCCGTCATCCGAAGAAATTCATCATGGAGTCAATGAATATATAAAAACCTCTATGTTTAAAACAGAATATGGTAAAGTGTTTGATGGCGATGAAAAATGGAAAGCCATAGAATCGTCTGAAGGTGAACTTTATGAATGGGATCCGAAATCTACTTATATAAAGCATCCTCCCTATTTCGAAAATATGTCTGTAGAACCGGAGAAACCCGGTGATATTGAAAATGCCAGAGTACTTGTATCTACAGGTGACAGTGTTACAACAGACCATATATCACCTGCCGGTTCAATACCTGCCGACAGTCCTGCAGCGAAATACCTCATTGACCATGGCGTAAGTCCGAAAGATTTCAATTCTTTCGGTGCAAGAAGAGGAAACCATGAAGTAATGATGAGAGGAACCTTCGGTAATATAAGGCTGAAAAATTTACTTACACCGGGACATGAAGGTAACTGGACCTATCATCTTCCCGACAAAAAACTCACTTCTATCTATGAAGCAGCCATGGAATATCA
>CALARM010000327.1 GCA_937888925.1 uncultured Synergistia bacterium
AGTAAATTCTTAAAATCTTTTACCATTGTTAATTACACCTCTTAATATATATTTTATTGAATGTCTTCTATTAAAGGCATTCCTTCATTATCTGAAGGGTTCATATAAATATTATGACTTATATTTACAGTGGGAATAAACCCTCCTGCAATAGTTCCTTTATAACCTTCCTTTGATAAAGTGATAATATAATTACTGTTAGAATTAAAGGTAAAGGTAAAATTTCCCTGACTATCACTTGTTACGGAATTACCGTAACTGGAAGTTAATATGGCTCCGGTAACAGCTTCTCCTGTTGTAAGGTTCATGACCTTACCGGACAGAGTAACAGAAACATTACCGGGATTTACACTGTTATCATCGCCGCATCCTGCCAGTAAAATATTTAAAAAAAGAACAATTAAAATAGTTATCTTTCTCATTACAATACACCTCCTTATTTCTTAAACACAATACCGGCGGATGTACGGTTTAACATATAATATCCTTTACCGGCGTCAATATTACCGGCATCATAGGCTAAAGGCATAAAGGTATCTTCAGAAGTATCATAATAATAAATTGTACCAAGTAACATTCCCTGAGCTTCTGCCGATGTAAGAGTCTGACCGTTTTCAAGGAACACAGATGATGTTCCCCACATAACTGATAGATTGTAAGGGTTTCCAACGGGTTTTAATCCGGCGCTCTGAAAGGATCTTGTAAAGGAAGAAGCTGTCTGAGCAACACCTTCCGCACTGGCAGTACAATTACTGCTCACTTCAGTCCAGTAGGCTTTTCCAGGCTCAAGTTGTGCCACATCAGAAAGACTTATTTCTTTTGCAAGGCCTTTTTCTATCTTTCCTTTTATATCCTGAATATCTCCTCCTTCTACATAATAAAATGAACCGGAAAAACCACTTACAGCTGTGACAGATTGAAACGGAAAAGAAAGGAGATTCCATCCGGCAGATAAATTATAGGTAATTTTATTACTGGAAATACCTCCTTCAGTAAGGGAACGATAGACATTTATTCTTTTACCGCTGAGCTGATCTAAATAATCGGAATAATTAAGTATTTGATTGATAAGTTTCTCTCCCTTTAAAGAAGAATCTCTGGAAACTATAAGACCTGCAAGACCTGATACCAGAGGGGTTGAAAAAGATGTTCCCGTTCCGACATCGTAGGTTTTTTTACCTGTCTGTGTTGTATATGGTACAGCACCGGTCTGAGAATGATTACCTTCCGGATAGGCTCCGTAAACTTTAGTTCCTGTAGCATATATGTCTACATCTGTACCGTAATTGGAAAAAGACGATCTTGTACCATCCTGTTCTACAGAACCTGCAGATATAACACCCGGTATATTTGCAGGGAAATCAGATTTGGAATAACCGTTATTTCCTGCTGCTGCAATAACAACAACACCTTTATTTATAGCATCAGTTACGGCAGATGTAATGGACGGAAATTCATCAGGTTCACCCTGTACACCAAAACTCATATTTATTACACTTGCACCGTTCGCAACAGCATAATTAACTGCTGCTGTAACTGCAGATGTTGTAAATATAGCAGCAGAACCGTTTTTAGGCTCATATCCGGCTCTGAGAGGCATAATTCTGCATGTCCAGTTCATGCCTGTCACACCGATATTATTATTTCCAACAGCCCCTGTCTGACTTGAAACAAAGGTACCATGCCCTGCAAAATCATCTGGATTACCATCGGCAGGATCGTCATCTTCACCTGTATAAACAAGTGATGATGATATGTCTACAAAATCCCATCCTCTGTAATCATCTATAAAACCATTATTATCATCATCTATGCCATTTCCATTATGACCGTTCTGATCGGGAGCCCATACATCGGCATTATTCCACGGATCGCCGGAATTAACCCACATATTTTGACTTAAATCAGAATGTTTCCAGTCCACTCCGCTATCTATTACAGCTATTACAGTTGCTTTATTACCTGTCTCTATATCCCAACCTTTCTGAACATTCATACTTGAAAGATAATCTTTCTGATTTGAATAGTTCGGATCATTGGGAGCAGTTTCACTTGCATAAAGCAGATAATCCGGTTTTGCATAAAGAACCTCAGGAAAAGAAACATAGGCTTCTGCAACATCTTTTACATTAATATCAGGAGAAAAGGTTATTTTATATAAATTATCCGTACCGGTGCTTAATGCGGTTATATGAGGATATACAGGTTTCATAGATGTTACATGGATTTTCCTGTTCAAAGAATCCATTTTACTAAAACCGGTAAGGAATAAACCTTCTTTTTTTGATAATTCCACAGGTACAGAGAATTTCACAAGAATCTCCCCGGGAACATAATTAATAGAATAGAGGGCATCAACATGACCGGGCAATAACAATATAATAGACAAAATAACAATAAAGGGAGTAAGAAAAAAATAAAATTTAACCTTCAATTGCAAACAACCTTTCTTATCGTGATATGTAACCGGCAATTTACCTTATTACACCTATTGAGGGAGTTTCAGATTTTTCAATTCCTCTTCTACCGATTTCTTAACAGAAGCATATTGAACTGAATTACAGAGACTGAGAGCTTTATTAAGAAGTTCCATAGCTTCTGTTTTTTTATCCTGAATAACATATATAATTCCCATGGTAGAAACAGGAAAAGGATTATCAGGTATTATACGTGACACATCTTTTAATATATTAATAGCATTATCAAGTCTGCCGGTTTCAATATATTTACGACTCAATTCACAGACAGTAACACCGAGATTAAATCTTGCCGTACTATGAGTCGGTTCAAGCCTGAGAACTGATTTTAATTCTTCAATAGCCTTTTCAAAAAATCCCATTCTTGCATAGGCTATGCCAAGATTATTCCTTACCCTGGCTTCACTGGTGGTTACCTTCATTGCTTTATTAAATTCTTCTATAGCACGTGGATAATCACCGTTATTAAAATAACTTTCACCTGAAAGCAAATAAGCTTTCTCTTCAGAACTCACGATATTTAAACTCCCGCATTTTATTCTCTCAGTCTTCAGCTATTGACTGTCAGATCAATTTTCAATGCTGATTATACTGAATATTACTTTATATTTATACAGGTAATCACAAAATCCTTCCTGTACTCTAGATAAAACTTTTATATTGAGCTATAATTTAGTGAATAGTGAATAGTGAATAGTGAATAGTGGTTGTAATAACTGGTATTGGTGAAGAAAGGAAGTTTATAATAATGGAAATTATAAAAGAACATACAAAGAGTCTCTGTCCTGAGTGTTATAAAAAAATAGATGCCAGAGTAGTTGCAGATGGTAACAGGGTAATTATGATAAAAACCTGTCAGACCCATGGAACATTCAGAGGTTTAGTAGAAAAAGATGTAAATTTTTATAAAAAAATTATCTCTGCCAGAAAAGATGACAGTAATTTCAATAGATGCCTTATGATAAATATTACCCATGCATGTAATTTAAAATGCCATCTATGTTATCTCCCTCAGAGAGATACCAGAAAAGATCCATCTATGGAACAAATAAAAAAAGCCATAACCGGTTATCCCGGCCCTGCTATTTCTCTTTCAGGGGGAGAACCTACAATGAGAGAAGAATTGCCTGATATAGTAAATTATATTTCTAAAGCAGGAAAAATACCAATAGTGGTAACAAACGGAGTAAAACTCTCTGATTATGATTACCTGAAAAAACTTAAAGATGCAGGTCTGTTGATTATAAATTTCTCCTGTAATGGCTTTACGGAAGACGTATTTATATCAATAGAAAACGCACCGCTCCTTGATATAAAAATGAAAGCTTTATCTAACATAAAAAAACTCGGAATAAAAACACAGTTTTCTTTTACAATGTCAGAGGGAATAAATGACGATCAATTCGGAGAAGCAATCAGGTATATACTGAACAATGAAGATTTTATTTATCAACTCAGAGCAAGAGTATCTGCTCCGATAGGGCTTTCCCTGGGAGAAAAAACCTTTTATCTATCAGACTTTCTGAATATTCTGGCAAAAGAAACCTCTACCACCAGAGATATTATGGTTGACTACTGGTTAACATACAGTCCTTTCCCAAATCCTTATGTATTTACAATGAACTACCATCATTTTATGAGTATGTGCAACAGAGAAAAAGTCACTCCCGGACCAGGAGGAGATATAGTAATTTTTTCATGGCCTGATAGATACAATATAGATTACGAAGAGATAAAAGCTCTGGATCTGGATATTTTAAATAAGAGAGGACAATTCCTCAATTACTGGGATGGAATCATAAGGAATGAAAGATATAATTTCTTATAACATTCCGTTAATACCATCACTTCAAAGAAGTGTAGAATCATCTTCGTATAAAATTTTTACTTCTCTTACTCTTCTGTCTTTTTCTTCAGCCATTTCATAGAAACCGTTAAGAACTTCGTTGGCTCTTCTGGCTATATCCATAGCTTCCTTTACGGTTGCTTCCTGTTCTTCAGTGACTTCAAATTTTTTACCCGGTGTCTCTTCATCCAATCCTTCGTCAATTATTTCTTCTAAAACTATCCTCATTGAATTCAGGCTCTGTAAGAATAACCTTATGGACTTAAGTCCACAATCATATTGTTCTTGAAACTCACTTTTCATAGCTGTTTCAAGTTCTTCATCGAATTCAGGAAGTTCAGCTATATATGGGTTAGGATGTTTTGGTTTCACATATCCTGGAGGCCTGGGTTTAGCTCTGGGCATACTCTTTATTAAATCTCTCTCACCTTTCTGGAAATCTTTTTCCTGTTTTTCAAGTCTGGTGAGTAAAATCTGAGGAGACATCTTGCCATCCAATATTTTATTTCCGACATCCAGTATTTGCATCAACCTGTCAGTTCTCGGTCCTGAAATAGTAGGAGCCACATTAATACTAATTTTAGGCAATTTTGCATTACATCTGTTACAAACATTGGATCCATGGGGATTATCTTCTCCGCATCTAAAACACAACACTTACTCTACACTTCCTTTATTCATAAAAAATCTTAATTATAATAATATAAGTATAACGAGAAAAACTCTTATGTCAATATTTTAACTAACTTTTAGCAAAAAAAAACTAATAAATTCTACAAAGGCCATAAATCTAACCTTGTAAAGGTATATTGATTTACCGTCATATCATCTTCTCTTGTCTCAAAAGCAATTTTCTCGGGAGAAAAATCTTTTATGCCATTATAATAATAACAGTATTTAGATCTGAGAAAATCTCCGAATCCTGATAGTTCAGGCTTCATTATAGTAGTTATTATACTCTTTGGGAACCAGAGAAAATACTTTTTCTTTTCTTCCCAGAGATCTTCCGTTTCTTTACCGGGATGAAGCCTTGGAGTATAGTGTTCGGAAAAATCAGGATGACCCTGAGAGAACGGATTGATTTCATCGTCTGTTACAAGTAAAAAATAAAAATGGGTATCTTTTTTAAAAAACCTGCCAAGAAAATTTTTTCCTTTCTCGTGATTTATTTTAAATCTCCTTATCTTTTTCCTGTCCATTTGTTTTCCCGGTATAATATAAAACTTGTCGTTTTTCATGTAACATTCATGAAGTTCGTCCGGATTTTCACCTATAACCTTCGGGTCTGATCTGAGAAGGGCATTTTTTATAGCAATAGAAAATCGATAGAGTAACTCCATACGGCTGTTTATACTCTTGTGAAAGTCGAGCCTGCTTTTTTCAGGTATGGTAGATGCATATTTGTATTTACTATTTATAGCATTAATGAAGATAAAATAATTTTCCCTGTTACTTTCCATATAAATAGCACCGTCTGCCGAGCCAAAACCGGCTTTTTCATCAAAATCCAGCTGGTTGAATATAAACAAATTATTTATTTTATTCAGCAATAAAAATGGGTGGTTGCCACATGCATCTTCAAATAAACACAGATATTCGAATGGATTCTGAGGTAATACGAAATTCAGGAAGAAACCCACCCATCCGCTCTCAGAATAATAGGCCATATTAACCTTATTATTATAAGGATGAGTCGTATTATAAAGTTCTATCATAATGTTTCTCCTTTATCCTTAGTACCGCACCACGTAAATCAGTAACCATTTTGTCAGCTTCTGCCAGACAGGCTCTTACGAAGAAAAATAATTTGCCTTATATAATTTGTTTTACAAACAATAAATTAACCCTTATTTAATTTTTAATTCTATATAAAAAACTAATTTTTCTTCTCCAGAGCCTGCCAGGCAGAAGCTTTTTACGGGTACCCTTTTATCTGTTACGGTAATTAGAATCAAAAATTTCATATAAAGTTTTCGTCGAAAGTGCCAGAAAACCTTCTTTATTATAAAATTATCTTTAGCAATTCAGCAATTCAGCATGTCAGCAGGTCAGCTGGCCTGTGAAATACTGAACCGGTAATTATAAAAAATAGAAGGAATCTAAAATAATTTGGCGAAAAAAGACAGGTATTTCAGGGATTTTAGAGATTTATATGAGAATAATGAAGTCTGACGATTGACTGAAAGCAAATTCTCATATCTGGCTGTAACAGCTCCGGTCATGTCTGTTAACAGGATGGTGATTCTTTGAAGCAAACATATCAGGATTACGAAGAAAGTACCTTTTATTATCTCGTAGAAACCTGCTATCCTCATCCGATAGCCAGTATTTTCCGTGCAATGAGGACATGCGACGATCTTCTCGGAAAATTTAATGCATGTTGTTTTTTATTTGAAACAGTCATAAGATACTGTACATTAATATTACTGTCAGGCTATCTATCGTCAGAAGAACAGAGAAACCCTAAAGCAGATGTATTTATATGGCAGTTCTTTGAAGAAAGAAATACGCCGAGAAGCTGGATGGAAATATTTAAAGACATGCTTCTTGTATATCTTTACAGCGGAAAATACCCTGTTATTCCCAAACTGCTTACCCTCTATTATGATAAAAAAGGTAATGTTAACAATATAGGGAGAAAGCTGGAAAAAGCACTTTTTATAAGAGATCAGTTCGGAGCCATGGGCTGTGACTCCATAAAACTCGCCACCAGACATTATCTGGAACTTGAAGAAATATTAATGATACTACTTACAAGACTTGAATTTTTATGTGATTATCCTCTTGTAAGACCTCAGAGAATAGAACAGTTTGAAGGAAAAGTCTTCTTCGAAGCTGTAAAATTTATGGGATGTGAAATTAATCCCACAGGACAGGAAAGTGTATCACACCATGTAATAGAAGATAATTTCCATATCCTATTACCTGAAACCAATCAGCTTATAGAACTTTACCCTCTTTTAATCTATGAAAACTGTTTCTGTAATGATGCCCATGTATTTTTATTTGATTATATTTCGGGAGAACAGATAAATTATATATTTTATTCTGTAGAACATGCCATAGGATTGAAAC
>CALARM010000328.1 GCA_937888925.1 uncultured Synergistia bacterium
ATAGGAACAGTTTTAAATTTAATTTTTGTAATATGAAACTATATTATCTACTAATAAATACATATACTCATTTAATTTTAAACAAAAATCCTCATATAATTTTAACATATTTTTTTTATATTATCTATATAAAATTTAATTTTATTGTAATTTTTATATAATGATATATATAATTAAGGGGAAGGGAAAAAGACGTATCTATAGAATGTATATAATTTAATATGAATTTATCTGTAGACAGTGTCCTGTTATTAACTGTTTATATAATAAAGAGAGGTGTTCTCATTGAGTATTTTAGCCCTTGGTATGATTGAGACAAAAGGACTCATTGGAGCCATTGAGGCATCGGATGCAATGGTCAAAGCTGCCAATGTGGAATTAATAGGTGAAGAAAGAATAGGTTCTGCCTATGTAACGGTACTTGTAAGAGGAGATGTGGGAGCAGTAAAAGCTGCCGTAGATGCAGGAGCGGAAGCTGCAAGAAAAGTGGGGGAACTTGTATCTGTTCATGTCATCCCCCGTCCTCATGAAGAAGTTGAAAAAATTCTTCCGAGAAAAATTAAATTTTAACTGAGAGGTTGTTATGAAAGTAATAATTGGCAGTGATCATGGAGGTTTTGAACTTAAAGAAGTTTTAAAGAAATATATAAAAACACTCGGTCATGAAATAACTGATTATGGAACTTACAGTAAAGATCCCGTAGATTACCCGGATATTGCCTTCCTTGTAGCATCTACTGTAAGTAAAGAAGGTAATTCTCTCGGTATAGTTATTGACGGAGCAGGATGCGGAAGTGCCATGACAGCGAACAAGGTACCGGGAATTCGTGCTTCTGCCTGTTATGATTGTTTTACTGCCTGGAATTCAAGGGCCCATAATGATGCAAATGTCCTTACTCTTGGCAGTAGAGTTACAGGAGAAGAATTAGTAAAAAGAATTGTATCTACATGGCTTTCTACTGATTTTGAAGGTGGCAGGCATTCAAGAAGGGTTGCCAAAATAATGGATGTAGAAAGAAAGCATGTTAAAGGATAACAGCTTATCACGCGTTACGCGTCACGAATCTTATATAACTCCCGTTACGCTTTATGCGTGACGAACTAAAAAAGGCAGGTGTAACCAGGTGGATATGGATTTAAAACAATTAGTTGAAGCCATAACTAAAGAAGTAGTAAATAAACTTGAGACAGGCACTCCTTCTGTAAAGCCTGACCGGACCTCAGTAAATCCTCCCGGAGGACTTGTTGTCCTTGGAGGAGGAGAAGAAGGTTTCGATGAAGCTTTTCAAACCCTCAGAGCTATGGTTGGCCAGGACTGTAACTGTGCCTGGGCTATATCTAAAGAAGCAAGGGAAAAACTGGGAGAAGAAGGTCTCAGGAAAATTAATCCCCATGTGAAAAATGTAGAAAAAGATGTTACGAAAGAGATTTTTAATATGGTCAAAGAGGTAAAGACTGTTATTATACCTGTTTTGACTATGTCCGATGCTTTTAAAATTTCATCTCTTATAGGTGATACTTTTATAAGTAAAATAGTGCTTCAGGCTCTTTATATGGGGAAAAAAGTCGTATGTGCTCCCGATGGTATCTTTTTATCCCTTTCTATGTCATCAACAGAAAGTATTTGCACCAATTCTCGACTCGATACCAGACTCAGAGCAAGACTTGACCAGCTCAGAAGCCTGGGTGTTGAACTTGTACCTCTGAAGAATTTCAGAGAACATCTTTCTGAACTTACGTCATCAAAAGTGCCGGAGAATTCGAGTCTTATGTGTTCCTGGTCAAAGGGAGGAGAATGCGGCGGATGCGGTCTCTGTGTTCAGGGCATAACTGCCAATGTGGAAGCCATAGTTGAAGCAGGAGCAACCCGCGTGGGAGCCTCACCGGGAGTGTCGGGAGATATTAAAATAAATCTGGCAGAACTCATAGATCATACACTTCTTAAACCTGATGCAACAAAACAGGAAATAATAAAACTCTGTGAAGAAGCCAGGAAATATAAATTTGCTTCTGTCTGTGTTAACCCTACCAATGTTGCCCTTTCAAGGGATTTACTGGCAGGAAGTCCGGTAAAGGTATGCACTGTAGTAGGTTTCCCTCTCGGAGCCGATACGTCTGTGACAAAAGCAATGGAAACGAGAGATGCAGTGGCAAACGGAGCAGATGAAATAGACATGGTTATAAATGTAGGTGCCCTTAAAGCAGGAGATTATAACCTGGTCCTTCATGATATCAAATCTGTAGTGGAGGCTGCAGGAGGAAGGCTTGTTAAAGTTATTCTGGAAACAGCTCTTCTGAACCGTGAAGAAAAAATTAAAGCCTGTGAACTTTCAAAAGAAGCAGGTGCAGATTTCGTAAAAACATCTACCGGTTTTGGCCCCGGCGGAGCCACTGCGGAAGATATTGCTCTTATGAGAGAAGTCGTCGGTAAATATATGGGTGTAAAAGCAT
>CALARM010000329.1 GCA_937888925.1 uncultured Synergistia bacterium
TTCTTACAAAACAGAAATGTCCTGTGTCTATAGACAGGCTTATTAATAAAGCTCCTTTGCCTTCCATGAAAAAGTTCAATCCCGGTGTAACATCAATACTTGAACAGTGTATATTAAAAGCTATGGAACTGGACAGAGAAAATCGATATCAGACAGTTCTGGATATGAAAAAAGATCTGGAAGTGTGTATGGAAATAAATCAGGCTTTAATACCGGATGATATTCAATTCCCATCTCCTTCTTCCGGCGTTTTACAACAGTCATCTGCCTTCTGGGATATTCATTATCCTCACAGTATTGCTCTTGATATATCAGGAAATATTTATATAAGCGATAAAAGAAATATTATCCAGAAATTTGACTGTCATGGAAATTTTATAAGTAAATGGCATATTATTATAGAGAAGGAAACAACCTGTCCTCCGTCTATTGCAGTGGATAGCAGTGGAAATCTTTATACCCTTATTATGGAATGTAATTATGTAGAGAAGTTTGATCCTTACGGAAGCAGTATAAAGAAATGGGGAGTAAAAGGGAACAATGACGGAGAATTTATCTGTCCCTGTGATATTACAGTTGGAGAGGAAGACAACATCTATATAGTTGATACAGGAAATAATCGTATCCAGAAATTTGATTCTTCCGGTAATTTTATAACTGCCTGGGGACAGTGCGGAGTTGAAAAGGGACAATTTAATTATCCCAGAGGAATCGCCGTTGATAGTTTCGGTAATATTTATGTTGCAGATACTGGAAATTGTCTCGTTCAGAAATTTGATGGTCAGTGGAATTTTATTATAAACTGGGGAGGTAAGGGAACAGGGAAAGGGAAGTTTAAACACCCTGTATCTCTAATATGGGATCAGGCAGGATATGTATATGTTATAGATGACTGGCTTGATAATATACAGAAGTTCGACCTGTGGGGGAATTTTATATCTTCTCTGGACAGAAATATCTTTATAGATGATAATTTTATTGCTCTCTCAGATGGAGCGGTAGATGGAGCAGGAAATGTTTATCTGGTAAACAAAGGAAAACATATTATACAGAAATTCTCTTCTGATGGAACTTTTGTAACAAAGTGGGGAAAACCTGAGGCAGTGAGCAGTGAACAGTGACCAGTGACCGGTAAAGCTTATTTATATTTTATAGCATGGTCTTTTACATTAAACAGGATTTACGCATTTTGTCATTGCGAGGAGCGAAGCGACGAAGCAATCCTGATAGTTTTCAGTATACCAGTGGGATTGCTTCGCTTCGCTCGCAATGACTGGTTTTTACTTATTTTTTGCGTAAGTCCTGATTAAACTATAAATTTATGGTAACTGATAACTGTTCACTGATAACTGGTCACTGATTAACTGGTCACTGATTAACTGACAGTTCCAGAATAGCCCTTGCAAGTTTATCGGAATTATGCCTTACAAGATCTGTCTCACTTATAAGATCGTCTGTAATCACGTTAACTCCGAGACCTGTAATATTCTTCAGATCCAGTTCGACTGGATAGGCTCTCTGTGCCTGATATTTATGGAGTAACTGATGGGGTATTTTTTTATTAAGAAGAACATAATCAAAGATCGCATAGCCTGTATGAGCAAAAATAGTTTTTATATGATCACCTGCCGTAAAACCATCTGTTTCACCTGGCTGGGTCATAACATTACATATATATATTTTTATGGCCCGCGATGTTTTTATATTATTACATATTTCAGATACAAGTAGATTTGGTATAACACTTGTATAAAGACTGCCAGGACCGAATATAATAGCATCGGCTTCTTTTATGGCTTCTATGACTTCATGCTGTGGTTTGGGATTGTGTGGTCTCAAAAAAACCTTTCTGATAGTACCTTTTGAGGCAGTAATACTTGTTTCTCCTTCGACTATAGTCCTGTCTTCCATTTCTGCCATAAGCACTACAGTATCAAGTGTGGCAGGAAGAACCTTTCCTTTTATAGCAAGAACTTTACTGCATTCTTTTATGGCTTTATCAAAATCACCTGCCACTTCTGATAATGCTACCAGAAATAGATTGCCGAAGTTATGTCCTTCCAGATCCTTTACATTATGAAAACGATATTGGAAGAGATCTGCCATGAGTGATTCCGATGCAGACAGAGCTACAAGGCAGTTTCTTATATCACCGGGAGGTATGATGCCCATGTCCTTTCTGAGCCTGCCGGAACTGCCTCCGTCATCTGATACTGTTACTATAGCAGTTATATGTTCCGTATAATGTTTCAGACCGCGAAGCAGGGTAGATAGTCCTGTCCCTCCCCCTATGACAACTACTTTTATATGTTTGTATAATTCTACATGTTTATTTTTCATAATTTTAATGGTTATTGGTTCAGCTTTTAACTGCAGTAAACTCTGTAATCTATATTGGGAAATATATTATCTCTTCTCTCAAGTAACTCCAACTGTGTACTATTGATCTTC
>CALARM010000330.1 GCA_937888925.1 uncultured Synergistia bacterium
AGGAGCTCCCTGTGATATAAGAAATTCAGCCATATCTCTGTTACCTCTCATAACTGCAATATGTAAAGGTGTAAAGCTCACAGGCCCTCTTTTAAGGTCGGCTCCTTTTGAAATCAATGAAAGGGTTAATTCTTTATTGCCTTTCATTACTGCCCAGCATAAATTCATTTCTGCTCCTTTATTTACAAGCATTTCTCCCGTTTCTTTACTTCCGTTGACAGAAGCAAAGGCTAAAGGGGTAAACCCGTCAGTATCTTCAGCGTTTACATCAGCCCCTTTTGAAATAAGTATTTCTGCTATTTCTTTATTATTATGATAGGCTGCTCCATGTAAAGCTGTGTATCCATCTCTGGTTTTAATCTTTATATCTGCATTTTTTGCTATTAAAAATTTTGCTATTTCTGTATTTCCTGTGGCTATGGCCTGCTCTAAAGAGGTGGCACCGTCATTATCTTTAGCATTAATATCAGCACCTTTTGAGAGTAAAAATCCGGCCATATCTTTATTTTTTGCTATGTGGAGAGGGGTGGCGCCTTTGTTATCCCTGGCACCAATCTCAGCACCTTTTGAAAGCAAAAATCCGGCCATATCTTTATATCCCTTTTCTGATGCTATATGTAAAGGGGTTTTCCCTGCATCATTCTTTGCTTTAATATCAGCCCCTTTTGAGAGAAATAAAGCTGCCGCCTTTTTATAATCAAAGGAAACTACAATATGTAATAAACTATTTCCGTTATTATCTTTACTGTTTACATCTGCGCCTTTTGCCAGAAAAAACTCTGCCATTTCAATAGTTTTCGAGCCCAAAATCGGCGTCTTTCCTGCATTATCTTTAGCGTTTATATCTGCACCTTTTGAGAGAAGTAATTCTACTATTTCTTTTGTCCCTGCTACATGTAAAGGTGTTTCTCCGTCAATATTTTTCACCTTCACATGTGCTCCTTTTGAAAGCAGGAATTCCAGCACTTCCTTACTTCCGTTATTTGCAGCAGAAAAGAGCGGAGTAAAACCGTCATACCCCGGGGCATTAATATTTGCTCCCTTTAAAACAAGTAATTCTGCCAGAGGAAGGTCATTTAAAAATGCTGCGGCATGTAACGGAGTTTTCCCGTTCAGATATTTTGTATGTACATCTGCACCTTTATCTATCAAAAGAGTAGTTACTTCCCGCGAATCCTTTTTCAGTTCAGTCAATGGTTTTATATAGCCATGGGCAAAGGTTTCAAAAAATAATGACATAAAAAGAGGTGTAAAATTTTTATAATCCTTTGCATTTACATCTGCCCCTCTGGCGATCAGCATTTCTGCCATTTTCTTATTACCATAGTAAGATGCCATATGTAACAGAGTCATATCATTCATATATTTTTGATTGACATTCAAATCTGCCAGGTCAGGATGGAATTTCAGGATCTGTGAAAGACATTCCCTGCCTTCCAGATATTTGCCTTCCTGCCATTGTTCCAGCTGATACCCTGCACCCAGTGCAAGGGATTTATTTAATAAAGCATCTGTGAAATCGGGTTTTAATTCGATAGCTTTATTATAACAGTCAATAGATTTTAAAAGCTCTGTGACATTGTAATAAAAATTTCCCTTTTCAAGCCAGATCTGCGGATTTTTCGGATCTGTTTCCGTTGCTTTATCATAGCATTTTACAGCTTCATCGTAATTGCCCTGTTCTAACAGGGTATTCCCTTTTTTTACAAGATCTTCTGCTGTCCCGGCATTTACAGGAAGGATATTAACCAGTAAAATGAGCAACAGAATTACTAGAGATGTTTTTGGTAACATAACAAAACCTCCTTAATTGGTTTTTAATTTAAAAAATTCTATCTATGAATTATAACAGAATAATGGTGATTTAGTAAATAACACTTCAGTATATAATTCTAAAACTCGCGGCACATAAGAGAGACCTTTATCGAACCTGACCGGCAGTCCTTCCGGAACTGCCGGTTTTTACTCTGTTTTACTGCCTGGCCATGATTACTTTCAAAGCATGTTCAGGATCTTCAATATGATCTCCGCTCACATCTATAGTTACACTGTGGATAGTGCCGGTAAATTTAAATGGCGGTTCATATCTGTCACACACAGGCGACCCCAGTTCGACACCGCATACAAATCCTGCACTGAGACCGAATATGAGAGGCATGGTTATGGCAATTTCTCCCTGTCCTTCAGGTTTTCCGTCAATATAAAGTTTCCCTGTTCCCGGGGCGCCTTTACCATTCATTATATCCGCCTGACCTGTTACTTCAAACTCGAAAGATAGTCTGTGTCTTCCTTCGGGAACAGACCCTGTAGATTCTATATGGAAAAACTGGCTTCCCACATAGCTGTAAACATAGTGGAGTTTTCCGTTCTGCATGTAGAAGGAGAGACCTCCCTGTACATCTCCTGCACAGAGAATTACTCCCTCTGCTCCGCCTGAAGGAATCTCCGCGTCTGCTGTGATTGTGTAAGGCCTGTTAAATAAACCCGGGCCGGCATTTGCAGGTACCATCTGAGTTCCAGGATAGTAAGTGTAGCTCGTACGGTCTTCTGATATTTTCGGACGTTTTTCGGCAAATCTTAAAGTTCCCCTTGAATCTACAGGCAATACCTTGTATTTACCGGCCTCTACATACCATGTGGCAATCAACTCCAGCAGTTTGGGCCTGTTTTCGGAAGCAAGGTTATAATTTTCTGCAAAGTCTTTATCTATGTGATAAAGCTCCCAGCCTTTTGCATCAAGTTCTATCAGTTTATCCTTATCTATGGGGGCACCGAAGAAAGCTCCTGATTCTTTAAATGATGGTCCCGGCCACGGACACACGGCTTTCCATCCGTCATGATATATGGAGCGATGGCCCATCATTTCGAAATACTGGGTAATATGGTTTGACTGAGCCTCCGGGTCATTAATTACATGGGCAAAGCTATGGCCTTCTATGGGAGACTGTGTAACACCCTTTATGGAAGCTGGAGCTTCTATACCCAGAAGTTCCAGCACTGTAGGAACCATATCTATTGCATGGGCATACCGGGTTCTTACCTGTCCCTTCTCTTTTATACCGGCCGGCCAGTGGATAATAAAGGGATCACTTATGCCGCCCCGGTAGGTTTCACGCTTCCATCTGCGGAAAGGAGTATTTCCTGCCCATGTCCAGCCCCAGGAATAATGGTTGAATGTTTTGACTCCGCCGAGTTCATCTATCATCCTGAGATTCTCTTCCACTGTTTCCGGGATATTGTTAAAGAAATTCATCTCATTTACAGATCCTGTAGGACCTCCTTCCGAACTGGCTCCGTTATCTGATATAAACATAATGATAGTGTTATCCCACTCTTTTATTTTCTTCAGAAAATCAAAGAGGCGGCCCAGGTGATGGTCAGTATGGGTTAAAAATCCGGCATATACTTCCATCATACGGGCATAAAGTTTCTTCTCTTCTTCAGAGAGGGAGTTCCATTCCTGCACATCAGGATCATGACGGGAAAGCTCTGCATCCTGCGGGATAATGCCGAGTTCTTTCTGTCTCTTAAAGGTTTTTTCCCTGTAAACATCCCATCCGTCATCGAATTTACCTTTATATTTATCAGCCCATTCTTTCGGAACATGATGGGGGGCATGCATTGCACCGGGACAGAAATACATAAAGAATGGCTTATTCGGTGCCACTTGTTTTGAATCTGCTATAAAACTTATGGCTTTATCTGTTATATCTTCTGTGAAATGGTAACCTTCTTCCGGGGTTTTCTCCTGATGAACACTGTGATTGTCATATACCAGATCCGGATAATACTGGTTTGTGCCTCCTCCAAGGAATCCGTAGAACCTCTCAAAACCGCGCCCCAGAGGCCAGCGGTCATAGGGGCCTGCTGCAGATATCTGGTCTGACGGTGTAAGATGCCATTTTCCCAGGGCATAGGTGTTATAGCCTTTCTGGAGCAGCATCTCGGAAAGAAAGCCATTTTCGAAGGGAATATTCCCGTTTGCGCAGGGATAACCTGTAGACATTTCAGTAATACAGGACATGGCATTTGAATGATGGTTTCTTCCTGTCAGTATACAGGATCTGGTAGGAGAGCAGAGAGCAGTGGTATGCATGTTGTTAAAAAGCAGGCCTTCTGCTGCAAGACGATCTATGTTGGGAGTTTCTATGGGGCTGCCATAACACCCGAGCTGGGCAAATCCCATATCATCAATTACGATGAACAGAACATTCGGCGCACCTTCTCTGGCTCTGAGTGGTTCAGGCCATGCAGGACTCGATACATCAAAGGTTCTTCCTATGACCCCCGTAAAGGCTGTTCCCGGCTTGTACTCTTTAAGTGACATATTAAATTCTCCTTTTCTTTTTCTGGATACATGTGCGAAATATAAGCTATATCAGATAACTTTCTAAAAAGCATCAGAATTATCCTTCTATATTAAGAATTATAGTTAAGATCAGTCAGGAAATAACTACATCATAGTTACAGTTTACATCGTGACGCGTAACGCGTGACGCGAGGATGTTGATAGTTCTAACAATTTGCCGGAGTTGTTTTTCTTGCAATCCTTAGTACCGCTCCAGGTAAATTAGTAACCATTTTATCAGCTTCTGCCTGACAGGCTCTTACGAAGAAAAATAATTTGCCTTATATCATTTGTTTTACAGACGATAAATTGACCCTTATTTAATTTTTAATTCTATAGAAAAAACGAATTTTTCTTCTCCAGATCCTGCCAGGCAGAAGCTTTTTACGGATACTTTTTTACCTGTTACGGTACTTATTACCGCAGCAGGTAAATTGGTACCTAAAAAGATATGGCCTCCACTACTGTCCCTGGCCGGGCTCTGGAGGAAAAGATATGCCGTATTAAAAGAGAGTTGTA
>CALARM010000331.1 GCA_937888925.1 uncultured Synergistia bacterium
TTCCCGAAGATTACAGGGAAATACAGAGAGCTCGATTATGTTCTTGAAACTGTTACGGAAGGCACAGGTGAAAAAGTATGATCTATACTGTTATTACAATTAAACTGCCTGAACGTTCAGTGTATAATTTTCATATTTACAGGGAAAAATTTTTTTTCAATAAAATAGAAAAAATATTTGGTAGTGAAGATATTCAAACTGGAAATATAAGATTTGACGATGTGTTTAAGATAAAAACCTCCCCTTCTGATAAAATATATGAAGTGTTTACTCCTGATTTACAGAGAAAATTTTTATATGGATCCTATCTCATAAATATGACTCTCTCAGAAAAAAAACTTCAAAATAAAACAGGCCGTATTATAGATAAATACACAGGATCTGCTATATTTAAGCGAACTTATGGTTGAAATTGCAATAAACGTCTCCGGGAAAGTATAATTTCACATGACAGAATAGATCCTGTATTAGCAGAAGAAAAAAAGATAAAAGCTGTAGCTCAGGCAGAAGAGGAAAGAATAAAATCTATAGCCAGGGCAGAAGAGGAAAAGATAAAAGCTTTATCTGAATTAGAAGAAAGAACCTTAAAAGCTTTGACTCACGTAGAAGAAAAAAAAATAAAAGATCTGTTTGAGAAAGAGAAAAAAAGTTCAGAAAGAGAAGTTTCTTCTAAAACATTTCTTTCCGATTTTACAAATGATTTTACTGACTCTTCTCATAAATCTTCCGGAGAAAAACAATGCCCCTCCTGTGGCGCAAATTCACCTGTAGAAAATAATTACTGTATAGACTGCGGGAGAGAAATATGAGGTAAAAATCTGGCACTTATTAAGTAAAATATATGCCTTAAAAAGGAAAAGGAGAAAAAAATGAAACAGTGGTATGAAAAACTTTTTGAGAATTATTCGAACAGTTATGAAAAAGAAGTCTTTACAGCAGGAACATCAGGGGAAGTTGATTTCATAGAAAAGGAAATCAACTATGACAGATCGATAAATATACTTGATATTGGCTGCGGAACAGGGAGACATTCCATAGAATTATCCAGACGGGGATATAAAGTTACAGGTCTGGATCTGTCTCTGTCTATGCTGAATAAAGCAAAACAAAAGGCAGAGGAAGCAGGAGTGGAGGTAACTTTCATTCAAAAAGATGCAAGAGATTTTGATTTTCATGAAACCTTCGATCTGGCAATTATGCTCTGTGAAGGTGCTTTTTCCCTTATGGAAACAGATGAAATGAATTATAAAATTTTGCAAAATGCTTATAAATCACTGAAAAATCCGGGGAAATACATATTTTCCACCCTGAACGGACTATTCCCTCTGGTGCATTCGACAAAAGATTTCTTAAATAATGCTACTCAGGAAGAAGCAATCCGTACCAGTAATTTTGACCTGATGACCTTTAGAGAATATTCAGTATATGAAAAAAAAGATGACCATGGAAATAAAATGACACTGGAATGCAATGAACGTTATTACATGCCGTCGGAAATCACATGGCTATTGAAAACTGCAGGTTTTAATAAGAGCGACATATATGGATGTAAACTTGGAGCATACAGCAGGAATGATAAACTGACACCTGATGATTATGAAATGCTTGTAATAGCGGAAAAATTCCGGCAATAATCTTAAGAAACATTCATGACAGATAATTGTCACAAAGGAGAATGAAAATTAAATTTTCAAAAGAAGGGTAAGGAATTGTTATGGAAGCTTTATGTGTACCTGTAGTTTTTTTTGGATTTATTATTTTTCTTATAGCTTATTCTATCCATAGTTTTATTGCCGGTGCGGATAAAAAGAAAGTGTGGGAAAAATTTGCCGGAGATCATGGACTTAATATTACTCCTGGATTTTTGTTCTCATTTCCAAGGATTACAGGAACGTATAAAGGTTTTGATTATACTCTACAAACCATTACAGAAGGAGATGGTGACAGCAGTACCACCTATACTGTTATTGCCTTTGAATTACCTAAACCTTCAAAATATACTCTTCATATTTATCAGGAAGGCTTTTTTAGTAAAATAGGAAAAATGTTAGGAAGTCAGGATATTCAAACGGGAAATAGAGAGTTTGACGATGCTTTTATGATAAAAAGTAATACCTCCTGTATGGTACCGGAGTTACTGACTTCCGAACTGCAGAGAAAAATGATGTATGGACCCCACCTTATAAATATATCTCTTTCAGAAAATAAACTGGTAAATAAAGCTTTAGGAACTATAACAGAAGAAAAGGATTTGCTATATTTAAGCGAGCTTCTGTGGGAACTTGCAATGAATATCTGCGGAGAAAAAATCTCTGACTCTTCATACGACATATTTCCCCGGCCTTTAAAACATGACAAATTTCCTGTAACATTAAAAAGTGATATCTTTAATGAAAAATTACAGAACAAACAGGAACTTGAAAGTGATTTCACAGGCAATATTACGGACTCTCAATTTTTTTCAAAAGAAGAAAAACGTTGCCCTTTCTGTGGTTGTAATTCACCTGCACAAAATAAATATTGTATGGACTGCGGAAGGGAACTGTAGACAGGCAAAGGAATTCTTTTATGGATTGCACCGTTTGTATGATAATCTTTTTCTCGCTTCTAATCATTATGACCTTTATCAGTTATTCTCACCATATAAATATGAATAAAATAGAAGTATGGAGGAAATTTTGCGATCATGCAGGACTTACTATGACTGCAGAAAAGACATCATTTTTTCCTGTAGTTAAAGGAGTATATAAAGGTTTTGATTATAAGTTAAATGTCAGGAAGGAATACAATGGCACGAGGCAGATGGAATATACCGTTATTACTATGGAAATACCTGAAGATACAGATTATAATCTCCATATCTATCAGGAAGTTCATAAAAACATGATGGAAACAGATATTAACACAGGAAGTATGGAATTTGATCGTGCTTTTATTATAAAAAGCCAGACCCCATATATAATACCGGATTTACTCACTCCTGAATTAAAAAGAAAAATATTGTCAGGAAGGCATCTTATAAATATGTCTCTTACAGGAAATAAAGTGGAGAATATAACGGAAGGAATTATAGGAGAAATCCAGGATCTGCTTTATTTAAGCGAGATCATGTGGGAATTTACAATGAATGCCTGCGGAGAAAATATTTCTGATACTTCAGATGATACGTTTAAGAAACCGTCGAAGATTGATATAATTCATGCACAATTACAGAAAAAGAAAGCCCTGGAAAGTGATTTCACGGCTGATACTGCTAACAGCCCGTCTTTTTTAAAGAAAGAGAAAACCTGTCCTTTCTGCAGTTCTTCTTCACCTTCAGAAAATAAATATTGTATAGAGTGCGGCAGAGAAATATAAAAAACTTTAACAAATTACTATACTTTTGCAGAATTTTGAAAACCCGTTGTCCTGTAAGGGCATCCCTCGCGGATGCCCCGCAAGGTAGAATAAGGCTTTGTTTAAAAAGTGCAAAAGTATAGCAAATTATAATCTTTAAAAAAAATGCAAAACTATAGAAATATTTTATACAAAATTAATACCGGGAATCTTCTTTTAATTATCTGCATCTATTATAATAAAACAAGGAGGTGTCATAATGGAAGAAAAAAAAGAAAAGAAAAAAGCAGTACCTAAAAAATTCTTTATAAAAAAGCCTGCTGTTAACAGGTTTCAGCGCTTTTCATGGATAATGGTTCCCCTAATATCACTTGGTGGCTTATGGTATCCCAAGCTGGGTCTTTTATTGCTGGCTATGATGATCTTTTTTCTTATATTCTCTTATTTCAAAGGCAGATTCTGGTGCGGTAATCTATGTCCCAGAGGGGCCTTTGTTGAAATTTTTATTAAACCCATATCATTCTACGGGAAAATCCCGCCTCTTCTGAGTTCAAAATATTTTCGTCTTTTTGTAGTAATAGTTTTTATGACGGTATTTACTCTGAGAACAAGAGCAGCTTTTGTAACTTCTGTCACTACAGCAGATGTTCTGGACAGATGGGGCTTTGTTTTTGTGACTCTCTGCCTTGTTACGACTGTTATAGCTGTTATTGTAGGAGTGCTGTTTTCACCCAGGGCATGGTGTACATTCTGCCCTATGGGAACAATACAAAAATCCATTTATTCTTTAAACAAAGGTAACAAAGGGAAAAAAGACCATTATTATTAAAAAAAGGAGTATTTTTATATGCCCATATATGAATATAAATGTAAAAAATGTCTGAAAAAATTCGAAGAAATTCAAAAAATCGGAGAAGACGGACGCAATCTTTCCTGTCCCGTATGCGGTGAAGGGGAACCGAAAAAATTAATTTCATCTTTTTCATCAAAGGCGGAAAATTCCTGCAGTCCTTCAGGATTTTCCTGAGGGCCCAAAAAATAAAGAGCCGTGCAGATCTATTACATATACAGTATTTTATCGTAAGACTTTTTGTTTTTACGAAGATTGGTATTTCGAGTAATTCTAAAAAAACAATTAAAATAACCATTTAAATGTTCTTTTACCGGGAAATATATTTTCTTTGGTTCACCTGGAAGTCGTATATTTGATAATAATTTAAGGGTATAGGAATTTTCATTTTTAATGGTGTAAAATAAAGCTTTAGATGAAAATTATGTAGAGGTAGTTTATCTAAATAATTTATTTTTTAGATACTTGCTTCACGACTGTTACTCTAAATATTTTCTATAAGCCATGATTTAATAATAAAATCTGATGATATTCCTCCACCACCGGCTCCCTGTAAAGCTTTCAAATAACTCGGATCATAAGTAAGTTTAAAATCTTTACATTTGACGTTAAGTTTCCCTTTACCTGCTATCAAAGGGTCTCCATAGGTAATTCCACCGCTGGTTATAAGAGAACCTGTAATTATAAGTTCCTTACCGATAATATTTGACATTATATCTTCATGAGAATAAAGAAGGCCATTAAATTTTGCGACATCCTTATTGGATGACACATTGATATCACCTCTTGCAACAACAGCTATTCCGTCTTTCCCTGCTGATAAGGTAATAGGGTCTCTGGCATTTATTGTTACTGCTCCCTGAGAATATATGGAACCTTTGCCGGTTAAAGAGCCATCAAACATTGATAAATTTCCGTACATTGGCTTATCTACATAAGGGGAAACAGGTATTATACCCGGATTTACAGGATCCCTTTTATCCGGATGATCTTTTACAGTAGGGTCAATCACATTGGCCCCATTGGTACATTTAGCAGGGTCAATAGAAACATAATAATCACTCCACCTGGTTGTATCAATAGCGCATGTCTGAGAGTTATAATTTTCCAGATAGATATACGCTCCATTTTTTATCATTATACCATCACCTTTTAATAAAACCATATTACCTTTTATCCTGATATCTCCTTCAACTGATAAAGTTCCGCCATCGCTTTTCATTGCATTTTTAAGAATTACATCTGCAACAGGAGTTCCGTCTGTATTACAGACTCCTGAACCGGTAATTTTATATGTCAGAACATCATCATTAGGATCGGCAGGAGTACCTTTATCATCATAAAAATCGTATTCCGTTCCGTTTAATATATAAGTTCCCGAAGGTATCTCAGGTGCTGTCGCATCAGTATCTAAAGAAACTATATTTACATCAGGAGGTATTTTTGTTGTCCCCCCATCTTTATTAATAGATTGCCCCTGAATTACACATACTCCATAATCCGGAGCGGTAGTATTATTGGAGCCGGCTACACCGCCATGAATATTTATTTTTTTTGCATCTATAGTGACTGAATTTGAAATATTCAGGTTCGACCAGATTACAGGGAGCGAAGAATCGGCGCTACTGATATCTATATCATTATCAGATTCCAGATAAACACTGTCGGCACCTCCGACAGTTAAAGGATCACTGCCGGAATTTTCATCAGGAATTACGATAACATCTACCCTGACAATAATATTTCCTACTTTTGCATAAGAGACTATATAAATAGACTCAGGAGGAATTACTTTACCCGTAGAAGGAATTGTAAAAGCTGTTCCGCTACTGAGATTATTGCAGGAGTACTGAAATTTTACAGTTGAAAGCCACCAGGGAACACCGGCACCTGACTGGTCGAAGGATATATAATAAAGCTTATCTTTATAAAAATCAGGGCTACAGGAGTCAGGTAGTTCCTCAGAAGACGTGCCATAAAGATTTTCACCTATAATTCTTCCTATAGCCTCTTTTATTCCGCAGTCTGCAAGATCTATAGCCTGTTGTTTTTGACTGTAATATCCTATATAAAAAAGATTGGAAAGTGACATATTTGCCATTGCAACACCTATGATTAAAAGAACTACTATAATCCATAATGTCATTATTAATACTATAGCTTTCTGTTTTCCCATGTTTTTCATATTATCTCCTTTTTAGATATTAATTATTCATTGGTATTACAACAAGTTTTTCTCTGGCAGGCTTAAAGCCCTTTTCTTTATTCCTGGGATCTATTATTTCTATTTCAATAGTTATAGATCTGGTTATATCATTTCTTGTAAATTTCAGGGAATCGACAAAATATGCTGCAGGAGAGTCAGGTTTTATATCAACATGGGTAGCAGTTTTATAATAAGTCAGAAGTTGTGGAGAACCGGTTCCGTCAGGGAAATAAAATTCTTCAAGGATCTCTCCCGGAGCAGTTCCCTGAGCAGTTCCCATTGAAATTTCTCTTTTCCAGATCTTATTGCTATTTTTATAATAGAGTATATATTTATACCACAGCAATGTTCCATCTGTATCATCAGTATGAGACAGACTATTATCATCATAAGGACAGGGGAAAGCTATTACAGGGTTATTCGGATCTGTCGTATCATCTATAGATATATATGCGTAATTTGAAATAATAAGTTCTCTGTATATCCTGTTAAGAAAGGTCAGAGCAGTCTGGGTAGTATCCATTTTATTAGAACTAAACCTGAGCCCGTAAAGCCCTTTTGCAAGGAGTGCATAAATGACTGTCATAAGGAGACTCATTATAAGGAATGCAAGAATAGTTTCCATTATTGATATACCTTTATAACTTTTTTTTATCAACATATAAATTCACACTTTCTTATGGCTTATAATAAAGTACCAGATTTGTTTTTACACAGACAAGCTTATCTCCTGGCGTATTAGAAACTTCAGACAGTGGAACATTATATACGACCATATTTACAGTCTTTATCTCATTTCCTGTAATACCGGTACCATAGTCATATCCGTCTACATGATATAAAAAATAAAAAGGTGATTCTACTTTATCGGAATAGGTATTGCCAGCGTTTAATCCGTTAAATCCCAGTTTATCAATTTTTCCTTTTTCTTCTATAAGTATATTTGTAGCCTTAAGCATAGCCTCACTTTTCTTACATGCCTGAAGGGCGGATATAAGGAGGCCTGCTATTACAACTATAGCAGTGGCAAGCAGAAAAGTACCCCAGAGAACCTCTATAAGAGTAAAGCCTGTCAGTGTTTTTTTATCAAAAAATTTTATCATTTTCTAGCATAAATTCCTTTCCTGTATGAAAATCATAGTTAGTTTCATAAACAATGTATAAGTAATAATCTCGTAATGCGTAAAGTGTGATGGGTGATGCGAAGGGATAATAACGCATTACGCATCACGAATTATTTAAATTCCAATAGCTTATGAGATACACTGTAATTTTATTCCATGAGAATTTCAAATTCTATTTGGCTTCTTCTTTACAATTTTCCACTTTTCCATTAATTCTTTCCTGCATACAGGACATATTGTATGACTCACATCCATTACCATATCTGCTATTTCACCCCATATACCTGTCTCAATATTCTTTACTCTTTTACACCAGGCACATTGCTTAATATTATAATAGTTCATTAGTCTATAATAACCCTTTCCTGTTCAGTAATTGTATAATCAATATCCATAAACCCATTTTACAGTTCCAAGATTAATTCCCTTATATACCAGCTCTCCATCTCCTTTTCCCAGTGCCTCATCATAATGAACACTTACCTGTGCACCATTTATATCAATCTTCTTACCTACAAAGGCTCCCCAGAGATCAGCATTTGGACTCCCCTGACCATGTAACGTAATTTCAGCTTCAGGAGCATAAAGGGCTCCGCAAAAACTGGCTGCCCCTCCTATATTTACTGACTTACAACTTTCTGTACCGAAAATCTTTAATTGAGAAGCCTTCCCATAAGGTGTAGTAGTGGCCTGTCTTCCATTACCACGTCCTATGGTTATAGTATTAATATTTGCATGTCCTGTTATATTTATAGACCCTGTAACAATAATAGTTACATTTCCATTGACTATAAGACTATCATCAGCGTTTCCCCCCCCACTTGCACTGATAGAACTGAACACATAGACTCCTTCATTTAAGGTCAATGGTTGATTACCGCTTATAGTCAAAGTGCCATAATTTCCTCCACCGCTCAGAGTATCTCCACTGGATACATTCTGAATACCTGCAGTAAGATTTGTACCGGCAAACATTTCTTCCACCGATGGCAAATCAATCGGTTCAGGAAGAGTTGTAACATACTGAGGAGCAGGTAATGTATGTTCTATCCCATTAGGATCAAGAAAAGTGCCGGTGCCGCCAACCGATATACCTGGAGGAACCTTTATCTGTCCGTTTATATCTCTACTG
The DNA here is from genome assembly GCA_937888925.1 of uncultured Synergistia bacterium. Next base: position 8,649 of record CALARM010000331.1, read on the forward strand.
CCAAGACTTATATTTGGATTATTCGGATCAGAACTTCCGTTGGCACCTACATCACCATTGGCCTCTCCTTCATAATCATCCGGATTTCTACTATTGGCCGCTATATCATCAGAATCATAACTATCTGTAAAAAATTCTGGAGCATTCTGTCCATTTCCTCCGCCACCTCCCTGTTCACTGTATCCTTCTTCAGAAAAAAGAGCATAGTCAAATGGATCAAAATATTGATCTTTTCTCTGACCAAGGGCTACAATTTTAATCTGTTTCATAGCAGGATTACCGACATATCCTGTAGATACAAGTTCAACCATACCGCCGGGAATCTTATAATCAGTATAGCCGGAAGATATGGGAGTAGTTCCTGCAAGATTGTTTGTAATGAAAACCTGAAAATAACCATATTCTCTCTGATCTGTAACACCGGTATAACCTGAACTGTAACTGCCCAGACTGGTAATAGGAACATTTGTGGCATAATCAGGGTTTGCCTCTATTTTATATATGGCATAAGACACACCGGCCCTTGCAGCTTCAATTGCCGTAATGGAATAGTTTTTCTGAGTTACAACACCTGCAAGAGATATACTTCTTATTAAAAGAGCTGTTCCCAGAAGAGAAATGATGATTATGGCCAGAAGACTCATAGCTATACCAATACCCTTCTGGTTTTTAATTTTGTTTAACATTTTTATACCTCCTTAAATTTTTTTACAAACTAATTACTCAAATTCATAGAAAAAGTAATAATCATTCCGTTACGAAGACTGTTCGGATCTGTTCCTCCAGGAGGTCTTTCCCCTAACTTGAGTGATATTTTTAGCAGTTTATCACCTATCTGAGATGGTGTTAATGGGCCCGACGGTAAGCCCGGGAAATCAAGATCTTCGACCCTGTGGGCTATTATTACAGAAGGAGAGTATCCCGTACCACCTGTTACAAAATTATTTATACCAAGGCTGCTTGGCTGTATTAACGTAGTTCCTGTCGGATCATTTATATAAGTTTCCCTTCTATAAAGAGCTTTCTGCCCCACACTTTCAGTCTCTGTGCTTATGTAATAACATACATATTTATGCCATATACACTGGCCGGTATTCGGATCTAAATCAAATCTATTGTTATCGGAAATATTTCTGGCAGAAGCAAATATTATTCCTGTAGGAGAATCTGTATCAGCAGGATTATAAATAGTCGTAGTTTTATAAGAAGATTCCATAAGTTCTCTCGTAAGCTTACTGAGAGCAAGTGCTGCATTCTGCTGCATGGCAGATCTGTTTTCTTCTTCTACATAACTCCTTTTAGTAAGTATAGTTATGGCAACAATCATACTGAACATAATCCCCATAACAGAGATAGCCACAAGTAATTCCGTTATTGTAACACCTCTTTTTCTAATAATTATCATTTTTATCACCCCTCTTAATCAGCTTTTACCACAAGGGTTAAAAGTTCTATCTGTTTTAATTTATTGCCACCTAACTGGTGTTCCATCCAGGAAACACTGACCTTCAGATTATAAAGTTCTCCTGTTACTACAGGTGAAGAAACAGCATTCCAGCTAAATGTAGTGGAACTGATTTTTCCATTTACTATGGCAGTTACATTTTCGCTTCCAGACGCTCCTGTTGTGTTAAAAGAAGAAGATGCCACTTCATTCCATCTCAGAACATTCGGACTTGAGTAATATTCAAGATATGTCTGGGCAACCTGCTTTGCAAGAAGTCTATTCTCAGAGCTTTTTATGAAGATACCTGTTCCCGGTATTATTGTTAATATCATTAAAAACCCTGTAGATAAAACTATGAGAGAAACAAGAGCATCTATCAGGGTAACACCTTTATTATTAACCATATACACACCTCTTTCCGTAATCATTTTTGAGAAGAAACAAATATAAGATTTACAGGATTTATCTGTATAGAGGTAAGCTTTCTAAGGAATTTCTCCTTAATATCATATCTGTAGATATAATTTTTTGATTGCTCAACATTACCGGTTCCTATGTAAAGTTCTTTTCCATTATCTGAAAAAGTCATAGCCACAGGGATTTCCTGAAATTTTATCGTATCTATAACTATTCCCTCCTTTACTGAAATTATAAAAATTTCCTGCGATCTCCGGCATATTACTGCTACAAGGGCAGCTTCTTTATGCGAAGTCATGCATGCCGGTTCCTGGCCGGTAGAAAGTTTTAGTAATATGTCTTTCTTCTGGCCATCCAGAATAATAACCTCATTTTTATCCCGGAGAGTAACATACATTCTATCGGATATATGAGTATTTAAAATATCTGACGGAATGCCGTCTACCTTTATATCATTTAAAACCTTTCCGGTAAGATCCATAACAGTTATTATTCCGGAATCTCTGTTAATCACAAAAATCTCTTTACCATTAGAAGAAAAACATAGTTTTACAGGGTTTTCTCCTACACTTTTTATAGTTGCCACAAGATTATTATAATCGCTATCAACTATACTTATATTATTAGATTTAGAACATATAACTGCCAGATAATTCTGTACAGGAGAAAAACTTATAGATTCGGGCTCGGGAGCAACCTTTATTTCTGTAATTACATCATTTTTTCTGAGATCAATACATGAAAGCATATCAGGTTTAGAAGTGACATAAAGATATTTTTTATCTTTACTGAGGACAGCATTTCCCTGGATATTACATTTCGTGAAATAACGTTTTATTTTATCAGTTTTACTTATATCCATTGAAAATATATCAGAACCTTTATTTCCAATAATTAACAATCTGGTTTTATTCTCAGGGGAAAACAGGAAAGAATTCGATAGAAGTCCAATTATTACAACACATGCAATCACAACTGCAACAGGCATAAAAAAACTTTTTGTCTTACGGGATGATAATTTTTCATCTATCAAAGAAGAAGAATCAAATGATTTAACGGGGGCAGGTAAAGGTGTAGGAGTATGTTTCTTTTCCCGGAAAATTTTTTTTGATTGATTACCATTTGATGGAGATTTTGAATTTGATTTAATCGAATCAAGAAACTCTTTAGAAAATGCAGTTTTTTTCGATTTTAACAGAATATCCCTGTTTATTTCATACTCATCCTCAGAAAGACCTGTTTTCTTTCTGAGGAAATCTGCTATACTGCTGGACCGTTTTGTATATAGAGATGACACTTCCTTTCTTATAGGATTGTTATCCTCTCTTTGTTCAATATTCCTCTTTTCTTCTAAAGCAATATATTCTTCTCTCTCATCCGCTCCTTCTTCTCTATCTATTTCTTCCTCATCTTCCATGTCTTCTTCTTCCTGCTCGTATTCCTGTTCTTTCTTCTTTATGGCATCAAGGAGAATACGGGATATAGCAACTGTCTTACTGAAAGACATTTTATTCTCATCCTTTTTATTTTCTTCATGGAGACTTTCCATGGTCTGACTGCTTTCTATGAGTTCCTTATAAGAAGCATTATATTCTGAAGCAACCCTTTCTATTTCATTCTCTTTCTGACATTCTATAGACTTTTTTTTCTTTTTTTTCTTTTCTTTAATTATTTCATTTTTTTCATATTCTTCATGTGCTCCCGGGGACTTTTTCTTCTTTTTCTTTTTTACACATAATGATTTAGAAGGAACCTCTTCAAAAAATTTCTTTTTTTTCTTTTCCACAGGATCTTCTATTTTTTCTATCTCCGGTTTAATATCCAAAAAATTCTCCCGAATTTTCTGTTCCGTATAAATCTGTGACATTATAAATAAACCCCTTTTCAATAATTACTTTAAAGCAGAGGAAACAAATATAAGGCTCATAGCAGTAAATGCAGGATTTGCAATTTTTCTGCTATTCTTACTTTCTAAATCCCACAAATAAATATAATTCATAGCATGATCAAAGGTGGTAGTTCCTACATAAAGATATTTTCCGCAATCAGAAAAAGTCATACTGGACGGAATATTCTGAAATTTCATTTTATCTGAAACCTTATCATCTATAAGTGATAAGAGAATGATCTCATAAGTTTTCTGGCAGGCAATGGCAAGTAAATTCTTATCTTTCGAAAAAGACATTTTACCCGGACTATCAGGCAACTGTATGTGAGAAATAATTTGTTTCTTATCCGTATCTATAAGAAGGACTTTATTTTTATCACCTACAGATACATATAATTTATTATTAAATCCAGTATTGACCATATCTACAGGATAGCCATCGATTTTTATGGAACCGGTTATATTTCCGGTAATTTCCATTATGTCTAACGTCATAGAATCTCTATTTATTACAAAAAGTTCTTTTCCCGTAGAAGAAAAGCAGACTGCCACAGGATATTTTCCGCCGCTTTTCAGTGTAGCCACTACATTATTATAATCAGTATCAATCAGTGTTATAGTATCTGTAGCACTGCCTGTTACGGCAAGATAGTTCTGTACAGGGGAGAAACTCATACCATGAGGATCATTACCAACTTTTATCTGGGACACAATCTGATTTTTTTCCAGATCGAAGCAGCACAGGAGATCAGGGCTGGAAGCTACATAAATATATTTACCATTCCTGCTCAGCACTGATTCTCCGCGGAGTTTATATTTTGTTTTAAAAATTTCCAGATTTTCCGGTTTCTTTATATCTATGGAAACTATTTCAGGGCCGTTTTCTCCAATAATTATTACCCTTTTATTATTACATCCCATTGAAACTGCCAGTAATATACCTGCAGCTATTAAGGACAGGACAAATACCGTTCCTGTAACCAGTAACTGATTCATATTGGCATACCAGAATTTCCTCATATTCCATGAGATATAACTGCAGCATTCTTCAAGATAGGAACTGGCCTTAATATCAGTCTTTTCTTCTTCAATCTTCTGCTTCTTTCTTATAACAATAGACTTTTGAGCCTGTTCAGTAGAAATTTTACCGAGTAACTCTTTAAGTTCATCTATCTTCTGAATTCTTTTATCATAATTAAATTCCATAGCTCCTGTAACAATATCTCCCAGTTCCTTCTTACCTCTCAAAGTGGAAAATTTCAAAGGGTTATTCTCCGGATCCTCTTTTGTAATTAAGTAATGTAATAAAGCTCCCAGTGCAAAGATATCAACTCTTGTATCAACAGGCTTTAAACTATACTGTTCAGGAGCGGAATATCCCGGAGTTCCCATATATCTATTACTATAAAATCCTTTTTGTAACATCCTTGAAATTCCGTAATCTGCCAGCTTAATTGTACCGTCATCACTGAAAAGTATATGCTCCGGGTTGAGATCATAGAATATAACAGGGCCTTCTTCCGAATTATGAAGAGATGAAAGAGCTTCACAGATCTGCAGCGCCCATTCCTTGATTTTATCAACAGGTATATCTTCTCTGTATTCTTTCATAACGTGGGCTAAATTTTTTCTTCTATAGTTTTCAGATTCAGTAACTATATAAATTCTGTATGTTAAAAATTCTTTTTCTTCTCTGGAAAAAACATCAAAAACAGGGCTTAAATTTAAATGTCTTATCTTTATAATCTTTCTGAGTCTTTCTTCACATGATTCTATAATATCTTTCTTGAATTTTTCATCATTTATCGAAAATACAAGCTCTCTTATTAACAGATCTTTATCAGGATTATGAATAGAAGAGGCAATATATTTAATATCATTTTCTTCCATTTCATCTGATAAAATCTCATTAATTTTATATTTCCCTTCAAGCACGGCACCTTTACATAATCTCACAGTATCAATCATAATCTTTTATTACCTTTCCTGTAATTTAAGTCAAAATAATTTTAACAAAATAGTTTTCACGTATTTATCGTGAGTTGTGAGTCATGAAATGCACTATAATTATTTTCATTATTATTAAAATTAATTTTCTACTATTGTATAAGCAAATTCTGTGCCAATCGAAATATTACAAATAATAACGGCGAATTACCTATACAGATAAAGGTTTTCAAGAAAACAAAAAAAAATAATGTTCTATTTTCACAAAAAAATAAGGTAAATTGATAGGGAAAAAATTCTCAGTGGTGATAAATTACTCAGAAGTATCTTATATGATGTTCATAGTGAAATGGATTTATATGAGAATCGTGAAGGGTGAAGAGTGAAGGGTGAAGGGAGGATAAATTCTCATTCTTCGTTGTGACCATGCGGTCATGGATGTTATTATAACCTTTTTCACATCACAGACTTCATGGCAAATATTTTTAGAACAGCTATCATATCTCATTTTCTTCTATTTTTTTCAATTTATCCCTCAGTGTTTTTCTGTCAATACGGAGTATCTCTGCAGCATGAGATTTATTTCCTCCAACAGCCGAGAGAACATTGGAGATATATTCCAGTTCAACTTCTTCAAGGGATCTATTAAAGTCGGTAACCCTGAGAGCAGAAAAGCGCATAAGAGAAGGCAAATCAGAGACTTCTATCACATCTCCTTCTGTCAGAACAACAAGCCTGTTGATTACATTTTGGAGCTCTCTGACATTTCCAGGCCAGTGATAACTTTTAAGAACCTGAATGGCGTTGTCGGAAAATTTTGGCACAGGTTTATCTAATTCTCTGGAAAATTTATCGGTAAAATAATATATTAACAATACAATATCGTCGCCTCTTTCACGAAGGGGAGGGATATCAATTGTTATTACATTGAGCCGGAAAAAAAGATCTTCTCTAAAGGTGCCTTTTGTCACAAGACTGTGTAAATCTTTATTTGTCGCAGCAATAACTCTTACATCTATCTTCTTCGGAGTCTGTGAACCTACCATGCAAATTTCCTTATCCTGGAGCACACGGAGGAGTTTTATCTGCATGGAAAGGCTTGTCTCACTTACTTCATCAAATAATATGGTTCCACCGTCAGCAGTTTGAAAAAAACCTGCCTTTGTTTCTATTGCACCTGTAAAAGCACCTTTAACATGTCCGAAAAGCTCACTTTCAAGCAAATTTTCAGGTATAGCACCACAGTTTACAGGCACAAATGGAGCGGAAGACCGGGAACCTGTATAATGGATTGCTCTGGCCACAAGTTCTTTCCCTGTACCGCTTTCTCCTGAAATAAGGACAGTAGAGGGAATTGAGGCAACTTTCTCTATATCACAGAAGATTTTTTTCATTGGTCCGGATTGGCCTATGATGCCATAAGGATTATGAACAGTGTGTTGTAATTTATTTCTGACTCTCCTTACCTTCAGTTTATCCAGAGCACGTCTTACAGCAGAAAGCAGGTCTTTCTCTCTAAAAGGTTTTGCCAGATATTCTTCAGCACCGTTTTTCACTGCTTCGACTGCATTCTCTATAGAGGCATAACCTGTAATCATTATTACCTCGGTATCTTCGATATTTTCTCTCACATACTTTATTAAATCCATACCACTTACTTTTGGCATATGAAGATCCGTTATAACCAGATCAACAGGTATAGCTTCAAGAACTTTAAGAGCCCCTCTCACATCGGGAGCAATAAATACTTCATACCCCTCATAGATAAGATTTCTCTTAATCACTTCCAGTGTATTGGCTGAATCATCAACAATCAAAATACGTTCTTTTTTAGGCAACTTTACACCTCATTTTTATCATCCAGTGGTATTTGAATTTCAAATTTTGTTCCTTTCCCGGGTATACTGTCAACTTTAATAGTACCACCATGGGACGTTACTATACCATGAACTACAGAAAGGCCAAGGCCTGTTCCTTCATTAATGTCTTTAGTTGTAAAAAAAGGATTAAATATCTTTTCTTTAACATCTTCAGCCATACCCGTTCCGGTATCTTCTACAATAAGTAATATGTAGTTTTCTGTTGAACAGGTTTTTATTGTCAGTTTTCCTCCATTGGGCATGGCAAAAATAGCATTACTCACCAGATTAACAAGTATCTGTGTCATTTGAGAGGTATCCGCAGTAATAGAAGGAATATTCTGTGCCATATCAATTATCAGATCTATATTGTTTTTTTTACATCGTCCTTCAAAAAAATAAAGGCTCTCTTTAATTATCTGATTGATATGCACAGTAGTTTTTTTTACAGGCATCTGTCTGGAGAAAAGAAGTAATTTCTTTACAATCTCTCCTGCATAGAGAGATGCATTTTCTATTTTTTCAAGATCTTCATGTGTTTCTTCCGGAAGAGACGGATGTTTTCTGGCAAGTTCTGCGAAGCCAAGTATATTTCCGATTGGTTCATTCAGTTCATGGGCTATACCTGAGGCAAACTGCCCTATGATAGCAAGTCTATCGGTATGTCTTAACTGTTCCACTGACATTTCAATTCTGTCAAGCATATTATCAATTGCACAGGCGAGAGTAGAAATTTCATCCTGTCCGGGTAACAATTTTTTTATAGAAAGATTTTTCAAAAAATTTATATTATCCACGCTGTTACTCAGCAGGTAAAGGCGGGAAAGAATTACTACTTCTAACAGCAACATAGTTACTATAACAAACATTATTGTCACTATCAAAAGAAAGATGGCAAAATAAAATAAACTTTTCTCTCCCTGATGGTAAATTTTTCTTGCCATATCTACTTTTAATATAATTGCAGGTTGCCCATAAATATCTTTTAGCATCGCATAACCTGCTATATAATTTTCATCAAGGTTTTTAATAAAAATACTGTTTTCTTTATAAAAATAATTCTTCCCTTCCCGGACATCAGGAGGTAGATTAACATCATAAAAGTTATAGATTTTAATGGGAAGAAACGTAACATTTCTGAGTCTGTTAAGTTCTGTATCATCAAGAAATCTCCCCATAATCAATGTACCGTTAATTGGTCCCTTCCAGTCACTTTTTAGAATGGGACGGGAAGAAATAATTACAGGTATTTTATTGAGCATAATAATACCGAGTACATTGCTTTTTACATCAGGAAGCTTCAGTAATGGGGAATCATAATGGAGAAAATTATTTAAATCTTCAGGAACAGGTATCTCGTTAGATGTTTCAAGATCAAACGCTCTGGAAAAGACAACTTTACCGGAAGAATTAAGAATAACTATAAGATTAATTCTTAAATTAAGAAAGGTACTGAACTGAAAATTATCATTGATATAATTTTCATCCGGAGTCTGAACAAAATTATAGGTTTCATCCCATGGAGCCCAGTCACCTGTAATAGCAGATACAGATAAATAATCATCCTGCAGTGAATTTATCGCCTTCTCTACATTCTGGCGAAGAGTATTTTTCTCCAGGTCAATAAAACCAGCCATAAGTATCATTCTTGAGAATATATAAAGGATTGTAATTAAACATATGAATGTAGAGACTATTACAATAAGTGTTTTTCTGCGTATTTTCATAAAAGGGTTTTAATATGTAGAAAATAAGAAATTATATTTTATCAGTTTCCATTCCTGATTTCTGTAATATTTTTTAATTTTTATAATTTTACATATTATAAAGCATATTTCTTCAATTATCAAATATTCCCGGTAATTTATCCAGAGATTGTTTTAAAAATGACAGGTGATTTTATATACAACGGAAAAAGAAATTTATCGTAGAATATTAAGAGCGAAAATTCCTATACTCTTAAAATATCTTATGGTCCTGTTATATTCTTATTAGAGCCAGTGTCACCGGCTATTATCTATAAAAATTTCCTTTTATAATAGCCGGAATAAAGCGCTCCTGCAGGATTATGGGAGAGGACTCTGTCTTTGACTATTAACGTAGTTACAGGAGCCTGTGAATATTTTGTAAAAAGTATGTCATGACCTATACAGAGGCCGGTTATTATATTAAGATCAGTATTTTCTTTATTCAAAATCTCTGCCTGACCTATGGGATCGCACATGGCTTCAAACCTGTGTTCATCTATCTGTTTTAAATCATAGGTCTTTTTATCTATACCGCAGACTTTACAGCATACAGAAGAAACTGTGAAATGTTTATTTAATATCTCTTCAAGTATCTTTGCTTCTTCTGAAAATCCGACACAGAATGCTATTCCGAGATGTTTATAAGACATTTCTTTTGAAAATAAAATAACCTCTTCAAGCCTGGTGGCTTTCATATAATGAAGAGCTTCTATACTGGAAGCAGCTTTCATTATTTTATTATTCTCTTCATCTTCATAATGATTTTTTACATTATTTATTATATCTGTGCAATTTTTTCCATTATAACAGAGTTTAATTGTACAGAGGGCGCAATTCATATAATCCACCTTCCTGCTTTGGTGAGCATAAACAATAGTCTCAAATTATTTAGATAAACCGCCTCTACTTAATTTTCATCTAAATCCTTATTTTTGACCGGGATTTTCGGGATTAAAGAATTACCGGGATTAGAAAATTCAAGTAAAGTAATTC